>CAZXOH010000062.1:0-6373 GCA_964642345.1 uncultured Muribaculaceae bacterium
TGATATTTTTAATAAATCAATTGAGAATAGAGAAGAAAATGAAAACTTCGTATTTTATGATGGACCTGCTACAGCAAATGGTATGCCAGGAATCCATCATATGTTGGCAAAACTTTTAAAAGACACAGTATGTAAATACAAAACAATGCAAGGATATAGAGTACTTAGAAAAATTGGTTGGGATACCCATGGATTACCAGTTGAAGTTCAAGTAGAAAAAGAACTTGGATTTGAAGGAAAAACAGACATTGAAAAATATGGAATAAAAGAATTTAATCAAAAATGCCGTGAATCTGTTTGGAAAAATGAAGCAGCCTTTAAAGACTTTACAGAAAAGATGGGACAATTTATTGACTTAGAACATCCTTATATAACATATGATAATAATTATATTGAAACAGAATGGTGGATATTAAAAGAATTTTTTGATAAAGGATTAATTTACGATGGACTTAAAATATTACCATATTGTCCTAGATGTGGAACAGGATTGGCATCACATGAAGTAGCTCAAGGATATAAAGAAATATCAGTAAACACAGTAACAGTTCCTTTTAAATTAAAAAATGAAGATGCGTATCTTCTAGTATGGACAACAACACCTTGGACTTTATTAGCAAACGTTGCTGCCTGTGTAAATCCTAATGAAGAATATGTTAAATGTAACTCAAAAGGATATAATTTTATAGTAGCAAAAAAATTAGCAAATAAAGTACTAGGTGAAGAATATGAAATAATAGAAACATATAAAGGAAAAGACTTAGAATATAAAGAATACGAACAATTACTTCCAATTTTAAAAGTAAATAAAAAAGCATTTTATATTACATGTGCTGACTATGTAACTATGGAAGACGGTACAGGTATTGTTCATATTGCTCCCGCCTTTGGTCAAGATGACTATGAAGTAGGTTTAAAATATGATTTACCAGTCTTAAATCCAGTAGATGAACAAGGAAAATATACAAGTGGTCCTTGGGAAGGAAGATTTGTATTAGAAACAGATTTAGAAATAGAAATAATTAAATATTTAGCATCAAATGATAAATTATTTAAAAAACAAAAAATGGAACATAATTATCCACATTGTTGGAGATGTGGAACACCACTTTTATACTATTCAAAACCAAGCTTATATATAAAAGTAACAGATTTTAAAGATAAAATAATCGAAGCTAATAAAAAAGTAAATTGGTATCCTGATTATGTGGGAGAAAAAAGATTCGGAAATTGGCTTGAAAATATGAATGATTGGGCTATTTCAAGAAATAGATATTGGGGAACACCAATTCCATTATGGAGATGTTCTTGTGGCCATAATCAAATGATAGGTTCAAGAAAAGAATTAGTTGAATTAGCAATTGAAGACATCACAGAAGAAATAGAATTACATCGTCCATATGTAGATGATATTCATATTAAATGCAATAAGTGTGGCAAACCAATGACAAGGGTAACCGATGTAATGGATTGTTGGTTTGATTCTGGTTCAATGCCATTTGCTCAATACCATTATCCATTTGAAAATAAAGAATTATTTGAATCACAATTTCCAGCGGACTTTATTTGCGAAGGTATTGATCAAACAAGAGGTTGGTTCTATTCATTAATTGTAATATCAACTTTCTTAAAAGGATGTGCTCCATATAAAAATGTTTTAGTAAATGATTTAGTATTAGATAAATTTGGTGGTAAAATGCATAAATCAAAAGGTAATTCGGTATCACCATTTGCTACAATTGAAAATTATGGTGCTGATGCTACTCGTTGGTATATGTTATCAGCTTCACCTGTTTGGACACCACTTAAATTTGATGAAGATGGAATAAAAGAAGTAAACTCAAAATTCTTTAATACTTTAAAAAATACTTATACTTTCTTTAGTATGTATGCTAATACTGATGAAGTTGATCCAAGAACATTTAAAGTTGAATATAACGATTTAGAAGAAATAGATAAATGGTTAATATCAAAATACAATAAATTAATTAAAAATGTAACTAATAGTATGGAAGAATACGATTTAAATAAATCAGTTAAATTAATAAGCAATTTTGTTAGTGAAGACTTATCAAATTGGTATATCAGAAGAAATAGAAGAAGATTTTGGTCTAGTGAATTAGATATAAGTAAAAAAGCAGTATATCAAACAACTTACGAAATATTAATAGGAGTATGTAAATTAATGGCGCCTATGGCTCCATTTATATCAGAAGAAATCTATAATAAATTAACCGATAAATCTGTTCATTTAGCTGATTATCCAAAATATGATGATTCAAAAATAAATGAATTAATTGAATCTAGAATGGATTTAATAAGAGATTTAATTTCTTTAGGTAGAAATGTTAGAGAAGAAACAAAAATAAAAGTTAGACAACCTATTAATGAAGTATTAATTGATGCTAAAAACGAAGAATTAATAAGTGATTTAGTAACCTTAATTGAAGAAGAATTAAATGTTAAAAAAGTTACATTTATTAAAGATGTAAGTAATTATATGGAATTTATAGTTAAACCAAACTTTAAAGTAGCAGGACCTATATTTGGCTCTAATATAAAAGAATATAGTAATAAATTAAATGAATTAAAGATGGATAATATTACTAAATTACAAAATGGTGAATCTATTAAATTAGAAATTAATAATAATATTTATGATATAAATAGTGAATTAGTTGATATCAGAGTATCTTCTAAAGAAGGATTTAATGTTGCTACCATAAATGATAATTTTATTATTTTAGATACAAATTTAACAAGAGACTTAATTTTAGAAGGTATAGCAAGAGAAATGATTTCTAAAGTTCAAAATATTAGAAAAGAAAACGATTATAATATAATTGATAGAATCAATTTATATTATAAAGGTGACGAAGAAGTAGATGAAGCAATTAATAAATTTAATGAATTTATAAAAAAAGAAACTTTAGCAATCAATATATCAGTAAAAGAAGGAATTAATAATTCATATGATTTAAATGGTCATAATGTATTTATAGAAACAGAAAGAACTATTGTGAAATAATTCACATAGTTCTTTTTATATGCAAAAAAACTTACTAAGGAGTAAGTTATATTAAAATTTAATTTTAACTTTGTTTATTTGAACTATAGGTGTATTACTTGTTTTTAAATAATCAAATAATTCAGGATTTATATAATATAATTCTAATATTTTGTTAATTATTAGGGTTGGATATTTACAATTGTAAAGTTTACATAAATCAACAATATTAAAATTAATTTTATCAGTATCTAAATAATCTTCATTATTTTTTTTTATTTCTTTAATTTCATTATTTAAGTTATTAATATCATTTATTGTAATATTACAATTTAATAAAAACTTAATTACATTTTCATTATTAGTAAACATATAATTATTAATAAAAATTTGTTTTTGTAAAGCATTGTCAAGTGTTATAATTTTCCTATGTTGTGTTGAAAAAATATCTGTTGATTTGTCCTTTTTAGTATACTTGCAGTTATTTATTGACTGAATTAATTCGATACTTTTTTTATATAGAAAATCTTTATCATAATATATTGAATTTCCACATATCTGTTTTTCTTTTTCAACACAAAATTTAATAAGTTTATATTTATCAGAATCAATATTATTTTTTTTAAATGTTTTTTCATTATATAAAAGTATATTTTTAATATTTAGTTTCATATAGTTTTCTCCTCTCAAATGATATATATTATAGCACTTTATTTTATAATTGCAAATTATAAAATAATAATGTATAATTTTAAAGGAAATCAAAGGTGAAAATTATGAAGATAAAATATGAATTACTAAAAAATGAAAAAAATACTAAAGCTAGACTAGGAAAATTACATACCAATTATGGAGTATATGATACACCAATGTTTATGCCAGTTGGTACTTTAGCAAATGTAAAAACATTAACTCCAGAGGAATTAAAAGAAATGAATAGTGCGGTTATTTTATCTAATACATATCATTTGTGGTTAAGACCAGGTGAAGATGTTGTTGATCATGCAGGTGGACTACATAAATTTATGAATTATGATGGTCCAATTTTAACTGATAGTGGTGGATTTCAAGTATTTTCTTTAGCAAAAAATAAAAATAAAGATATAGTTGAAGAAGGAGTACATTTTAAAAGTCATTTAGATGGAAAAAAATTGTTTTTAACGCCTGAATTATCAATTCAAATTCAAAATAAATTAGATAGTGATATAGCGATGAGTTTTGATGAGTGTATTCCATATCCAGCAAGTTATGATTATGCTAAAAAAAGTACTGAAAGGACATTAAGATGGGCTAAAAGAGGTAAAGATGTATTTAATAATGAAAGACAATCTTTATTTGGAATTGTTCAAGGTGGTGCTTATCAAGATTTAAGAGAATATAGTGCGAAAGAAACAGTTAAATTGAATTTTGATGGTTATAGTATAGGTGGAACTAGTGTTGGAGAGCCTAAAGACATTATGTATAAAATGATTGATGATGGAATTAGATATTTACCAATTGACAAGCCAAGATATTTAATGGGAGTAGGAGAACCTATTGATATTTTAGAGGGTGTTGTTAGGGGAATTGATATGTTTGATTGTGTTTTACCAACGAGAATTGCTCGTCATGGAAATGCTTTTACAAGAACAGGAAAAATTAATTTGCGAAATTTAAAGTATAAAGAAGATTTTACTCCTTTAGAAGATAATTGTGATTGTTATACTTGTAAAAATTATACAAAAGCATATATTAGACATTTAATTGTAAGTAATGAATCATTAGGCGGAAGATTATTATCAATCCATAACATTAGATTTTTAATTAAATTAACAGAAGAAATTAGAGAAGCAATTAAAAACGATAATTTATTAGAATATAAAGAAGAATTTATTAATAAATATACTAATAACTAAAAAAATGATATAATTATTATGGAGGGTAAAATGGAAAATATAGAATATCAAGAAGTATTTAAAAAAACAGTTTTAAAGGAAGATATAGAAAATGTAATTAAAGCTGTAAAAGATGTACATAATGAATATTCAGGTTGGGAAATTGGAGAACCTACAATAATACCTATTGATGAAAAAAATGTTCAAATTCAAATACCTTTAAAAAAATATTCAAACAAAAGAACTAAATGCTAGTTCTTTTTGTTTATACCTATCATACTTCCTAAAATAGCTGAAGTAATTAAAATTATATAATAAAAAATTAATTTTAAATCAAATTTTTGTTGTAATCCTAATAAATTAAAAATAATTAAAATAAAAGAAAGTATTAAACTAAATTTTAATCCTTCTAACCATCCTTTTTTTATACTTTTTTTTCCTATTAATAAACCGCCAATAAAATAAGTTGCTATAATTACTATTATTTTAAATATTGATAATGTACTTTTACTAAAAATATCAAAATAATTTAGTGTTGTTAAAAGTAAACTTGATATAAAAATAATACTTAACATAATTAGAAAGATAATACCAATATTTTTCAAATATTTCATAAAATCACCTAATAAATAATATGAAATGTATAATAAATTATTCTTTTAACATAATGTAATAGGTGATATTTATGTATATGGCATTAGCTTTAAAAACAGCAATTCTTTATTTTTTTATTGTTGTAGCCTATCGAATTATGGGAAAAAAAGAAGTAGGAGAATTAAGTATAATTGATTTAATTGTAACTATTTTAATTGCTGAATTAGCGGCTATTTGTATTGAAAAAAAAGAAACTTCACTAATGGTTTCATTTGTTCCAATTACTATTTTAGTTATAATTCAAATTAGTATAAGTTTTATTTCATTAAAAAGTGAATGTATTAGAAATTTTATTGATGGAAAACCTAGTGTAATTATAAAAGATGGAGTTGTTAATTTTAGTGTAATGACAAAATTAAGATATAGTTTAGATGATTTACTTTCGCAATTAAGAGAAAAAGGAGTTAAAAACATAGAAGAAGTTGATTATGCTATATTAGAAAATAGTGGTAATTTATCAATTTTTAAAAATACAAAAGATTATCCACTTCCATTAATTTTAGATGGAAAAGTAGATTATGGTGTTTTAAAAGAAATTGGAAAAGATAAAAAATGGTTAAATAATATTGTAAAAGAAAATAATATAAACATAGAAAATATTTTTTATGCATTCTACACTAAAAATAAAACTTATGTTATTAAAAAGGATGAAGTTTTATAAAAATGTGTAAAAATAAACAATAAAATAGTGTTAAAAATAACACTATTTTTATTTTTTTGAAAAAAATTTAATTTTTTACCAAAAATCAAAATTGGTCTAACCAATTTTTAAAATTCACTAGTCAATTTAGTATAATTTGTATACGAATTAACAAAATTGGTCATTTTACTCTTTTTT
>CAZXOH010000063.1:0-6176 GCA_964642345.1 uncultured Muribaculaceae bacterium
AGGTACTTCTGTCAAGATAGAAATTTTGTTCGCTTTTTTGCAAATTAAAATTTTTTTAAATTAAAATATAGATTAAAAAAACAGAATTTACCATTCTGTTGATTTAATCCAATTTTCATAGGGTAACATATTATAATTATAATTCAAAGCAGTTCCTTGTGATCTATAATATACTGATATTAAATCTTGCATTTTTATGTTATATAAATCATCATTTATTCTTAATCCATTAGTACCTTCATAAGACCAATACCCAAAATAATATAATTTATTTTTATCAGCTATTTCACTAACAATTTCACTTGTTTTTATATGATGAATATGACCATATTCACCATCAGGATTATGAGTAACAATTATATCCCAATCAGTATTATTAATAATTTCATATAAAGAATTATAAATATCATTATATTCATTATTCCAGTCACTTATAGGACCTGTTAAATTTTCTCTATCGGTATAACCTAACATAATATAATCATCATCAGTTTTACTCATTACTTCTTCAAATTCATTAACTCGATATTCAACTTTACCACAAGTTATACATACAACAGTATATTTCTCTTGTAATAAATGACCGCCACCAAATATTGTTTCATCATCAGGATGAGCTACAATCATCAATCTTTTTATTTCATTTTGTTTTTCATTATTAAATTCATAACATTTATTATAATCTTCAGCTAAATTATTAATATTATCTAAAACTTCATAGGATTTATTTTCTTTCTCTTTAGCGCTTACTACAATTAATGAAAAAAATAGAACAAATAAAATTAAAATTTTTATCTTCATAACAACTTCCCCTTTTGTGTAATCTATTATAACACTTTTAAAAAAAAATTAAACAAAAAAACGTTTATTTTGCTTTTTTCATAAAATAATTACTTATAATATCATAAATTTCTTTATTTATATCTTCAATACTTCTTATTTCATTATTTGCAACACAATTTATTGTTACAAAATTAAATTTATGCGCTAATTCAAGATAAGCTTTTTCAGCATTTAATAAATGTTCTTTGGATAATTCATGTTGATCTAACTCAGTTCTATTTTTTTTCAATTTTAATGCATATTCATATGGCATATACAAAAATATAGTTATATCTGGATGTGGCAATTTCATTAATCCATATTCTAATTCATTAAGCCAATCATACAATTCATTTCTTTTTTTAGAATCAAATATTTTACCACCTTGATGCGCCATATTAGATTCAACATATCTATCTAATATAACAATTTCATTTTTATTTAAATGTTCATATATTTTATCTATATTATATAATCTATCAGCAGCATAATAAAGACTGGCAATCTTGGGATCAACATTAACTGCTCCTTCTTTAAATAAACATTCACCAATACTATTTTTTCCTAAGTAAGAACCTCCTACTATTTTACCTGTGGCACTTTCATACATTGGAAATGATGTCTTATATACTTGATAATTATTTTTTAATTTTTCATATAATAAATTTGATTGTGTTTCTTTACCAGAGCAATCTGTTCCTTCTATTGATATTAACATATTAAACACCTCAAAATCATTATAACACAATTTATAAATATTTACATTTTTGTTTAGAACTTTTTAAATATTTTATTGCTTCTTCATGTTCTTTAATTTCAGAATAATTAAGATATTTTTGCTTTAATTTTTCAATAATTTCAGGTTTAAAATAATCAAATTTAAAAACATCGAATATATCAGTATTCTTTATTTCCCATCTTGGAATTCTATACTCAATTTTATAGCCTTCATATTTAACATCACAAACACCTTTATATTTTTCCAATATTTCATTTGATAAATTAATTGCTACAACATAATCATATGATTCTTCACAATAATATAAAGCATTTTCTAAATATTTAAAACAATGTATCCATTGCTTTTTATAATTTTCCTCAATTATATCTTTTATTTTTTCTTTTTCTTTACAACTTTCATCAATTGTATAATATTTAAACGTATTCTTTTGTTTTATTCTGAATAAATTATAATTACTTTTCTTATATAAGACATATTTATTATTACGTAATCTTAAAACCTGTTCTTTAGTAAATCCACCATGAAATACTATCAATATAATCACCTAATAATTTATATGCTTTAAAAAAATAAAAATTACAAAATGAAAAGCACCCGAAATGGTTTAAGAACGGATGCTTTTCTTATATAAAATATGTAAGCGGTAAAGACTTACAAATAAATAATATCATAAATGTTTTATTTTGTCAAATAATGTCGATAAAAATGTTAAAAAAAACTAATTCATTTCTGAATCAGTTATTTAAACTTGAAATATTCAAGTTTTATTATCATTTGGTAGCGCCGGAGAGATTCGAACTCACGACCTATCGGGTATGAACCGATTGCTCTAGCCAACTGAGCTACAGCGCCATTTATGTAAGCAATTTGATTATATCAAATTTACTTACATTTGACAATATATTTTTATTAATTTATTTTAGTTTATTTTAGTTTTTATGATTTATTTTAGTTTTTCTTCTAATAATCTTCTTATTTGTTCTATTTTTTCATATTCAATATTTTTATTTAAATTAGTAGCATTTTTATACATTAAATAAAATCTTATAATAACACCTGCAAAAGTTGTTACTATAAATAAACTTCCTAAAAAATAAATATCTTGTATTAACAAAAATAATCCAAATCCAATACCTATAATACTTATTAAAATAAGTAAAGAAGTCAAAGATTTATTTTTGTTTTCTAATTCTAATTCATTTATTTTATTTTTTAAATAATTAATTTGTTCTTCACTATTTAAATTCATATTTTGTATAACATTATTATATACAATTTCTGTTTTATTATTTTCATCACCCGTAATAGCGATATTTAATTTTTTTATTTCATTTTTTTTCATATCAAATCCCCCATCAAAAATAATTGTGTTTATTATAACACTTAAATTAATAAAAGTAAATTACTATTATTATTTGAATTACAAATCGATAAAAATTTACATTAATTAATAATTTTTCAAAAATTCATATAAATTTTTAGCAACTTCTCTTGGTAATATTTTTTCTAATTCTTGAACACTTATTTTTTTCATATTAGTAATAGTTTTATACTTTTTAATCAATTCTTTTTTTCTAACATTACCAATACCATTTATATTATCCAATATACTTTCAATACTACCTTTACTTCTTATTTGTTTATGATAATTTATTGTAAAATTATGAACTTCATTTTGCATTCTTTCTAAATAATAAAATAAATTACTTTTTTTATCTATTTCCAATTCTTCAATCGGATTATTTGCTAACAAACATGAAGTACTATGTTTATCATTTTTTTTAAGTCCAACAACCATAATATTAAGTTCTAAATCATTTAAAACTTTCCTTGCAATATTAATTTGACCAATACCACCATCAACAATAATTAAATCTGGTCTTTCTAAATTATCCATTAAAACTCTAAAATATCTTCTATATATGACTTCCTTCATCATACCATACTCGTCATTGGTATCAATTTTAATTTTAAATTTACGATAATCATTTTTTGAAGGTAATCCATTTTTAAAAACAACCATACCACTTACACTATAAGTTCCAAATAAATGAGAATTATCAAATAATTCAATTCGATCTAATTTATCTAATTTTAATAATTCTTTTAATTCTTCATTAGCTTTTAATGTTCTATTTTCATCTCTTTCAATTAAAGTAAATTCATTTTTAATTGTTATGCTAGCATTTTTATTAGCCATTTCAATCAATTTATTTTTAACACCTTTAATAGGTTTTTTCACTTTTATTTTTAAATAATCTTCTAATAAAATATCATCAACAATATCTGGAACTAATAACTCTTTTGGCAAAACAAAATTTTCATAAAAATTAGCTATATAATTAGTTAATATTTCATCAACTTCTCCAATTAATGGTAATATCTTAGAGTGCCTTTCTAGTATTTTGCCACTTCTTATGAAAAAAACTTGAATTGATAAATAACCTCTATATTCATAATATCCAAAAATATCAGTATCAACATTAATTCCAATTTCAACTTTTTGTTTTGTTAAAGTTACTTTAATATAATTCAATAATTCCTTATATTCATTGGCTTTTTCAAAATTCAATAAATCACTTTGTTTATACATTTCTTTTTCTAATTTATCAGTTATTTTTTTATAATCTCCTTTTAAGAAAGAAATTATATCTTTTTCCATATTTTCCACTGTTTTTTTATCAACATTTTTATTACAGTATCCTAAACATTCACCTATATGATAATATAAACAAGGTCTTTTCCCAAATGTTTTACATTTTCTTAAAGGATAAATTCTATTTAATAAATTAACTGTTGTTCTTGCTGCACCAACATTAGGATAAGGTCCATAAAGCCTAGCATTTTTCTTTTTATGAATATTTCTTACAATTAATAATCTTGGTATTTCATCATTAGTTAATTCAATATATGGATAGCTTTTATCATCTCTTAAAAGTATATTATATTTTGGATCATTTTCTTTAATTAAATTTTGTTCTAAAATTAAAGATTCTGTTTCACTTCCTACTACTATGTATTCAAAATCTACGATTTCACTTATAAGTTTAGCTGTTTTTCCTGTATGAGTTCCTCTAAAATAAGAAGATAGTCTATTTTTTAATTTCTTTGCTTTTCCAACATAAATAATTATATTATCTTTATTTTTCATTAAATAACATCCAGGTTTATTTGGAACTAAAGATAATTTTTGCTTTATTGAATCCATATGATCACCTGAAAAGATTATAGCACAAAAAAGAAGATTTATCATCTTCTTTCCGGTGGTTGATTTGTTCTTTGATTATTATTTGGCCCTATTCCTTGATTATTATTTCCAATAGTAGTAGCAATAGAACTTTGAGTATATGTTTGATATAAAGTACCACCACTATATATTCCATCTAAATATAAACCATTTTTTATAGTTCCAGTTGATTCTCCACCAATAGATATACTATATGATCCATTTAGTTTAATATCTTTAGTTGATACAACTATTGAACTAAATTTTTTACTTGGACTATATGTTATAATTCCATCTATATTTATAATTGTATTTTCATCATAACTTTCATCAAAATTTATTAACACACCATTTTGAGTTGAATTACTACTTATTCCTTCTGCCATACCACTTGAGCCTACAGCTACTAATGTACCACCATTTATTATAAATTCTGTTTCATAATCTAAGGCACCATTACCATCATTAGTTGGACCATCAACTAATACTGTTCCACCATTCATTATTATTTTTCCATTACTATCTAAACCATCGCCATTCGCATTTATATAAATATTTCCATCATTTATTGTAAGAATATATGATGTATTTGTATTAAAATTATTTTCACCTGGTCTATTTAAACTTGATGAATCAGAACCACCTGCTACATTAATTCCATCATCACTTGCAACTACACTTATTTCACCATTATCAATTGTAATTTCTGATGCTTCCAATCCTTCATAAGATTTAGTTATATTTATAGTGCCATTTTTAATCGTTAAATTAGAATCAGCATGAATTCCATCATCACCAGATTGTAATGTATACGTTCCACTATTTATTTCAATATTATTATTTGAATGAATGCTATCATCTTCTGAATCAATTTCAAATGTTCCACCATTAATTATAATATCATTTTCAGCTTTTATAGCTTTTTTTGATACAGTATCGGTAGAATTACTTATTTTACCCCACTCAGTTGTATTTTCACTCGTTGTTTTTGAACCATTACCTGTTATTATTTTAAATGTTCCATCTAATATTTTAATATCAGTAGTTGCCTGAATACCATCTTGTTTACTATTAATAATAATATTACCATTTTCAATTAAGATATATCCTAATGATGAATTTTCTTCATTTGTTGTTTTTATTCCATCACCAGATGAATTAATGTTAATATTACCATTTAAAATAGTTACAGAGTCTTTACCTCTAATTCCATCATCTACACTAGTTATATTTATGTTGCCATTGTCAATAACAAGAGAATCTTTACTAACTATTCCATCTTGATTATTTGCTGTTACATCTAAATAGCCTGTTCCAGTTATTATTAAATCATCTTTTGAATAAATTACACCATCATTTTCACTATTTCCATTGTCTATTAAATAG
>CAZXOH010000064.1:0-5997 GCA_964642345.1 uncultured Muribaculaceae bacterium
AACATCTAATAATACGATATCATCAACTTCTCCAGTTAATACACCACCTTGAATTGCAGCACCCATTGCTACTACTTCATCTGGGTTAACTCCTTTAGATGGTTCTTTTCCTAATTCATTTTTAATTAAATCAACTACTTTTGGTATACGAGTAGATCCACCTACTAATAAGATTTTATCTATATCGTTTTTAGTTAAATTAGCGTCTTTTAAAGCTTTTCTAACTGGTTCTAGTGTTGAATCTAATAAATCATTAATTAAATCTTCAAATTTAGCTCTTGTTAAATTAATTGATAAATGTAATGGTCCAGCTTCACCTTGAGTTATAAATGGTATAGATACTTCTGTTTGATTCATACCTGATAAATCTTTTTTAGCTTTTTCAGCAGCATCTTTAATTCTTTGCATTGCCATTTTATCATTAGATAAATCAATTCCGTTTTCTTTTTTGAATTCAGCTACTAAATAATCCATAATTCTCTTATCAAAGTCATCTCCACCTAAATGATTGTTACCACTTGTTGATAATACTTCAAATACACCATCGCCTAATTCAAGGATTGAAACGTCAAATGTTCCTCCACCTAAATCATATACTAAGATTTTTTCATTTTTATCTTGTTTATCAAGTCCATATGCTAAGGCTGCAGCTGTTGGTTCATTAATAATTCTTTCTACTTCTAAGCCAGCAATTTTTCCAGCGTCTTTTGTTGCTTGTCTTTGTGAGTCATTGAAGTAAGCAGGTACTGTTATTACTGCTTTTGTTACTTTTTCTCCCAAATATGCTTCTGCTGTTTTCTTTAAGTCGCCTAATATCATAGCTGATATTTCTTGTGGAGTATATTTTTTCCCATTAATATCAACTCTTTTATCAGTTCCCATATCTCTTTTTATTGAATATACTACATTTGGATTTGTAATCATTTGATTTTTTGCTTTTAATCCTACAATTATTTCACCATCTTTTCCAAATGCAACTACTGAAGGAGTAGTTCTATTTCCTTCTGGATTTGCTATTACTTTAGCTTCTCCACCTTCAAATACAGATACACAACTATTTGTTGTACCTAAATCAATTCCTATTGTTTTACTCATTTTTATCACCTTTCCTTATTCACTTACTTTGACCATAGCAGGTCTTATAACTTTATCTTTTAATAGATAACCTTTTTGTAATACTTCTAATATCATTCCTGTTTCAATACCATCTTTTTTTTCAGTCATTACTGCTTGATGATACGTTGGATCAAATGGTTTATTATTACCATCTATTGCTTTAACTCCATAATTTTCTAAAATTGTTATTAAGTTGCAATACATCATTTTAAATCCACTTAAGAATTTTGAAACTTCATCTTCGAGATTATCATCATCCATTTTAATTGCTCTTTCAAATGTATCTATTATTGGTAACATTTCTTTAACCAAATCTTCATTTGCGTATTTAAGCATTTTAGATACTTCTTCGTCTTTTCTTTTACGATAGTTTACTAAATCTGCTTTAGCAATTAAACTAGCATTTGTTGTTTCTTCTAGTTTTTTTTCTAATTCTTTAATTTTTTCTTCATTTTTGTTTTTCTTTATTTTTTTTTCTGAATGTTCATGATGCTTGTATTCTGTTTTTTGGCATTCACATTTTTCATTGCAATTATTTTCTTCAGTACAATTACATTTTTCTTCGCAATTACATTTTTCTTCAGTACAATCGCATTTCTTTTCTTTTTCCATATTGCCTCCTTTATATTTAGTTGTAATTATCTTTTTTTATTCGTTTTTACCAATATTATTTTTTATATATTCTAGTAATGTTGTAACTCTATCATATTCCATTCTTTTTGGGCCAATTAAGGCTATTGTTCCTTCTTCACCATTTAAGGTATAGTTTGTTTTTATTATTGTAATATCATCATCAAATTCATTTTCACTACCAATATATATATTTATGCCATTTTCATTTTCTTGTTTACTAATATTTTTAATAAATTCTTTATCTTCGAATTTGTTAAGAATTTTTTTTATTTTTTCAGTATCATTAAATTCGGGAGCATTTAATATATTACTAGGTTTTGTTACTTTTATTTCTGTTTCTTCTTTAAAGTCATTAAATACATTATATAAAGCATCATAGATTGCTTTTTGTTGCTTAATAGAATCTGCTATTTTAGGCTTTACTTCTATTTCTAGTTTTAAACTAACTTCGTCAATAGGAGTACCAATAATAAATTTATTAATTAAATCAACCGTTTGTTTAATTTCTAATAAAGATATTTTTTCTTCTATTCTCAAATTTCTATGTTCAACATATCCTTTATCTGTTACGATTATAGCAACTAAGTCTGTATCATTTAATGGTATTACTTCAACTTTGCTGATTTTATTTTCACTTGATGATTTTCCAAGTACGATAGATGTATAGTTTGTTAGTTCAGATATTATTTCCATACTTTTTATAATAGCGTCTGACAAAACTAATGACTTATTACTAAATATAGTTTGTAGTTTTAATACATCTTCTCCAGTTAATTCTTTAGGTTTCATTATATTATCTACATAATAACGATATCCTTTTTCACTAGGAATTCTACCAGATGAAGTATGAGTTTTTTCTAGTAATTCTATATTTTCTAGATAACTCATTTCATTTCTAATAGTGGCACTTGAACAATTTAATTTCTCACATAATGATTTAGAACCAATTGGTCGTGCACTTTTAATGTATTCTTCTACTATTAGTTTAAGTAATTCTTCTTGTCTTTTGTTAATCACTTAATCACCTCTTTTAGCACTATTCTTACCTAAGTGCTACAACCATTATATATTATATGTTAGCACTTGTCAATATATGAGTGCTAAAAAATAAAAAAAGATAAATTTATCTTTTAATTTTACTGTATATTTTTGCTTCTTCAATTAAGCTTTCAAATATTTTTTTTGTTATTTTATCTGATGAAGGCGCTAATTCAGGATGCCATTGTAAACCTAAATTGTAATTACAATTTGGATTTTCTATTGCTTCTATTATTCCATCTTCTGCAATAGCGCATACTTTATTAATTCCTGCATCTGCTACACAATATCTATGTTTTGAATAAACAGGAAATTTATCTTTTCCTACTATTTTAGATAATAATGTATCATTTATTGGATAAACATCGTGAGCATAACCTTTTTGATGATGATTTATTATATTATCATCTTCTATTTTAATATTATTAATAACACTTCTATATCCCGCCATTACTTGCATTCCAGCACAAATTCCTAAATAAGGCATATTTTTACAAACTGTATATGAATGAATAAGTCTTTCATATTCATATATTTTTAAAGCACCTGGTTTAATAATCGCATCGCATCTATCAACTGATGATAATAACTCATCTGATTGAGTAATTGACATACTTTCAATATCATCTAATTTGGTGTTAACAAAATCTTCTGTTTGAGTTGGAAATATTCCAACAGGCATTCCACCTGCTTTTATAACGCAATTAATGATATCATTTGCTACTTCAAATATTTTGTCACCGTCTTTATCCACATAAGGCCATTCTATTATTCCAATTATTGGCTTCATTTTATCACTCCCAATGTTATTTATTATAAACAAATATTTTGATTTGTCAAATTATTATGGATATGCTACAATTAATTAGGTGATTTTATGTATATAAAAGAGTTAACTAATATAGAATTTAAAAATTTCACTAAAAAATTTAATATAAAATCTATTTATCAAACGGTTGAATATGGATTTATTATGAATCATGAAAATTATGATACTATTTTTTTAGGTTTAATAGATGAAAATAATATAGTTGCTGCTTCATTAGTACTAATTCAAAAAGAAAATAAATTTAAATATGCATATGCCCCAAAAGGATTTTTAATAGATTATAATAATACAGATTTGTTAAAAATATTTACTGTTCAAGTAAAAAAACACCTTGGTAAATTAGGTGTAATTGCAATTAAATTATGCCCACCTATTATTAAAGAAATATATTCAAATAAAAATGAATTATTATATAAAAATGAAACCTATACAGAAATATTTAATACATTAACAAAATTAGGTTATAAGCATTTAGGATATAATAATTATTTTGAAACTCTAAAACCAAGATATGAAGCAATTTTAGATTTAAATGTTTCTTTTTATCAGTTATTTAAAAATATTAAAAAAACAGTAAGAACAAAAATTAGAAATGCTGAAAATATTGGAATAAAAATATATAAAGGGAATATTGATGATCTCAATTACTTATATATTCACACAAAAAATAAATATCCAAGAGAATTAGAATATTTTAAAAACTGTTACAAATATTTTTCAAAAGAAAATAATATAGAGTTTTATTTTGCTAAACTAGATACTATTAAATTTTTAAAATTATGTAATAAAAATTTTACTTTACAAGAAGAAAAATGTAATAAACTAAATAATGAATTAAAAAATAACAAAAATTTATTAAATGAAAAAATGGAAAATGATATTTTACTTGATAAATATAAAAATGATTTAATTTATGCAACTAGATTATTAAGTAAATATCCTGATGGTATTGTTATATCATCTGCATTAATCATTAAAAAAGATAAAGAAATAAATTTATTAATGGATGGATATGATACTAAGTTTAAAAGATTAAATGCTAAGCATTTATTAATATGGAAGTTAATCCAAAAATACTCAGATTTAAATTATGAAAAATTCAATTTCGGAGGAATTGTTAATCCAAATGCTAATGATAATAAATATTTAGGATTAAATGAATTTAAATTAAGCTTTAATTCAAATATATATGAATATATTGGTGATTTTGAATTAGTAACAAATAAAATATTATATTTTATATATAAAAGTCCATTAAAAAAGAAATAGCAACATTTCTTTTTTTAATAATAAATATAAATTGTTCTTATTGATTGATAAATAGATGGAACATTAATTGTTAATTTACCTGTTGATTTATCATATGTAGCATTAGTAAAAGTATTTGAAACTACCCATTCATTACTACCATAACCAGCTACATATTTTTTTATTACAAAAAATAAATTTTTTCAAAATAGAAATTTTGTTCGGTTTTTTGTATTTATTGATAAAAAAAGAGAACTAAATGTTCTCTATTAATTATTCAACGATTTCAGAAACTACACCTGAACCAACTGTTCTACCACCTTCACGAATTGAGAATTTAGTTCCGTTTTCGATAGCGATTGGAGCAATTAATTCAACAGTCATAGTAACATTGTCACCTGGCATAACCATTTCAGTACCAGCTGGTAATTCAATAACACCAGTTACATCTGTAGTACGGAAATAGAATTGAGGTCTATAGTTACTGAAGAATGGAGTATGTCTTCCACCTTCTTCTTTGCTTAGTACATATACTTCAGCTTTGAATTTTTTATGTGGAGTAACAGTACCTGGTTTTGCTAATACTTGACCACGTTCTACTTCTTCTCTTGAAATACCTCTTAATAATACACCTGCATTATCTCCTGATTCTGCATAATCTAATTGTTTACGGAACATTTCAATTCCAGTAACAACAGTTTTTTTAGTAGGTTTTAAACCAATTATTTCTACTTCATCATTAAGATTTAATTTACCTCTTTCAACACGTCCTGTAACTACAGTTCCACGTCCTGTAATAGTAAATACATCTTCGATTGGCATTAAGAATGGTTTATCTAAATCATGAACTGGAGTTTCAATCCATGTATCAACAGCATCCATAAGTTCATCAATTTTAGAAGTCCAAGCTGGATCTCCTTCAAGTGCTTTAAGAGCTGATCCTCTTATAATAGGAGTATTATCTCCATCAAATCCATATTCGTTTAATAATTCACGAATTTCCATTTCAACTAAATCTAATAATTCAGCATCATCAACCATGTCGCATTTATTCATAAATACAACCATACGAGGTACACCAACTTGACGTGATAATAAGATATGTTCACGAGTTTGTGCCATAGGTCCATCAG
>CAZXOH010000065.1:0-5956 GCA_964642345.1 uncultured Muribaculaceae bacterium
CATCACCCTATGACATTTTCATCACCTTGTGTGAAATCCATAACATAAAAAATTAGTTATATTTCAAACTAATTTTTTATCAAACCATAAATCTTTTAAGAATGTATGTTTTTCTTTGCTTTATTTTGACATTTATATATAAAAAATCTTTTTTCTTACTGCATGCTTCCAATATAACTATAAGGTTTCACTTTAAACTTTAGAGCTATTTTCCCAATATTATTTGTTAACTTTATATCGTTTATTTCGCTTGCAATAGATTCAATTTCGTTTTCAGCAACTAATATAGTTAATTTTTGTCTTGCTCTTGAAGTAGCAACATAAAAATTGTTTTTTTCAATTTTATTAGACAATGTTTTTTTATTTAGATCAATAACAATTACTGCACTTGACTCAAGACCTTTGAACTTACGTGATGTAGTAAAAAGTATTTCGTTAGATGAACGATTATATTTATTGGAAATATAATATTTTCCAATTTGTTTTACACCAGTTAAAATAGAATTTTGTTCATTTTCAAGTGTTAAAATAACAATTTCTGATAGTCTAAAACCGTCATTTCTTATATCATTAATACTTTTTTCTAATATTGACACATAATCATTATTATAAATATTTAGTACTGGCATTTCGCCAACAATACTATTGTTATTTTGAATTGTCTTTATGTTTAAAATATTATTTGATGTAACGGCAATTTGAAAAGTATTTCTACAATTTTTAGTTAATAATAATTTACATTCAGAATTCATTATCCAGGCAGGATACCTATCGTTATATAACAATTGATTTTTATCATAGAAAACAAAAAATTTACCTTTTATGCTTGATGCTATTGAATCAAAAAATTCAATAACATCATCAGGAAAATCCTGTCCTTCATCAATAATAATATCATCATAATCAAAATATTTTGGAGTAATACCCTTTAGAACATCTATTATCTTTTTATTGTTATCTAAGTCATTATTAAATTGCATTAAATAAGAATGCAAATTATTAATATCTAAATTACTTATTTTTTCTGAGAGTAAAGATTTATACAAAAATTTGTTAAAACATAGATATAAAACTTTATCGCCAAGTTTTGCTAGTCTTTTTGCTTCTTCGATAGCAATTAAAGTTTTTCCTGTTCCAGCCGTTCCTTGAATAGTAGCCTTTTTTTGTTCTTCTAAATAATCAAGCATTTTTGTTTGTTCATCTGTTAATTTAATCAACGCATATTCAATTTCTTCTTTTTTATTTACAGGTGAAGCAATTAAATCAAATTCAGGAGCTAATATATTAATAACACGATTAATAGATAATTCTGATAAACAAAAGTTACAATTCATGTTATAAAAATCAAAAATCCTTTCAATGTATTTTTCAGGGTTAATCAACGCTTCTGATGTAAGAATTATATTTTTTGAATATTCAAGTGGTAGATCAAAAACATTACTTAAATTATCAATTGAAGGAAACCACACAAATTTTTCTACCCTACATTTTTCACCTAACGGTAAATTTGCCTTTAATAATTCAATAAATCTATATTTACTTCTATCCGCCTGTGCTAGTGGATTTTGCATTATGTGAGTAATACCAGTATCTAACCTTGTTTGATACCATTCATTGTTTTTATATGATATGTTTCCAGATTTGACTTCAACTACTAAAATTCCTTTTTTCTTATTGAAAATTGTAAAATCCGCCTCTCCCCACTGTACATTACCACCTATATTTTTTTTATGCCACATTGTTGAATAAAATATAATATAATCATCACTTAACAGGTGCAATGCTTCAAATATTTGTTTTTCACCAAAACTATTATTATTATATAAAGGTTTTGCAGGATAAAAAATTGCCATATTATTCAACCTCTCTCTTTAATTTATCATAATCTATATCTGAAATTTTATATGCACTCCACCCAATTCTATTACAAATATCAAGGATTCTATCTTCAGTATCTTCATCTAATATTAAAACTGATTTACTAGCCCATACCATAATAGCATTAAATTTGAAATCATCAAACTTTATCTGAGAAGATAAGTAATCGGGAATATTTGATATTAAGTTTGCTAATTTTGTTAATATTGGCTTATATTCATTATCAATAAATATTGATATTTCTTCCCACTTTTTAAATTCAGCAAGTGGATATGATTTTTCTTTAATAATACAATCGCTCAAATCTTTAAATGTTATTTCATCAGGTAATTCTTCATTTACTTCTTTAGCAACATCTTCACCAGCAAAATAATCCTCAATGTAATTCCATCTTTCTTCATCATTATCTAAATTTCGAAAAAAATTATTTAAAACTCTTACATCCCTAAGATGTTTTTCCCTAGCCGTATCCACATAATCATTGGAATAATAAACTTGTTTTGAAACAATTTTTCTAATTTTTTCTGGATCATTTAAACGAATAAAAATTTCAGGATTATCTCCACCAATAACCTCATATGTAATTAAATCGAGTAATGAAAGTAAACGAAATGCTTTTAAATTTCCTTCATTTTTTTCACTAGATAGAAAACAAATATGTTCAGTTTCATCGGATTTACTAAGTTCTCTTAGTAATCCGCATCCCTTAATAAGGTAATTAATTTTCGTGCTTATTGATGAATTTGAAATTACATATTCAGTTGTTCCATCTTCTAATGTTCTTTCTTTGTAAGTTTCTTTACTTTCATCCACAATTTCCAAAAATGAATTTGCAATTAATTTTTGCTTTAAACTTTTTCCAAATCGTTCTTCAAGCTTAGTTGCAAATTCATCAGTTGTAAAATAATTTCTACCAAATTCTTGTATTTTTTGACTGATAAAATCCAAATCTTCATACACCTTATTTTTTAATTCTTTAAATGGTACATTGTTTTTTGTTATAACGGTAACTTTAACACGACTTCTTATAAATGGTCTTATTTCAGAACAAGTATTGCCTAATTTTGAAAAGAAATCATATTTAAAAGAGGCAAATGATTTTTCAGCATAGTTTTCTTCCCACAAAGATTTTAAATCTATTTTATAAATATCTCCAAAATCGGTTGTAAATGAACCATCAGGATTTGGATATTTATATTTACCTTTAGAGTTAAACTCAAAATATTTTCCATATCTACTGTTAAATACTTTATCTTCATTCTCTCTGTCTATAATTACAAAAGCATTTGTAAATATACTCCTTGGTCTTGAAATTAAAACTTTAAAACTGAATTTATCATATAGATCTTTTTCTAACATCAATAAAGCAATTTTTAATTTATTAGTAGCATTGCCTTCATCTTTTCCGAAAATTCCAAAAAACATCCTTGGTGTTACTAGAAAATTTCTATTTCTCTTATTTTTGTAAACATCATAAATAATTTGTAGTACCTTATTAATTTGATAATGTCTTATTTGAGACATTCCAAATAATTTATTCATATATTGTTTATCATTATCAAAATAATCGGTAATTGCCCACCCAATCATATCTTTTTTTCTTGCAACACGTCCTATTTCTTGCACATAGTCACTTAAATTACCAGAAGTAGCATAATGATAAACATTTTCAATATTATTTATATCAATGCCCATACCAAATGCTTTTGTAGCAAGCATAATATTTATGTCATTATTCATATATTTTTTTAAAGATTCATGTTTAATTTCCTTTTCTGTTTGACCGGTATATATTCCCATTTTTTCTTTAAATACATCTAAATTCATAAATTTTCCAACACCATCATATAATTCTTGTGCAAGTTTGTGATATGGAAAATAAATAATTGTTTTTTCATTATTTTCAGTCCATTTATAAATTCTTTGTCCTAATACTTCTATTTTCTTTGTTTCATAATCCGACATTGATAATTTATCTGGATAGTTAACTATGTTAAATTTAATATTTTCTCTTCTTAAATTTCCAATATATTTTATTGGAGATTTTAGATATAGACTTAATGATGTTTCTTTAAATGTATCGTCCTTACCACCACATATAGCTGTTGCAGTAAATGTACAAATCGGAAATTGATAAATTTTTCTATCAGAATTCTTTCTTGCTCCCCAATAATTTGCTTTATTTCTCAATCTATTAATATAGCTTCCTAAATACCAATAATCAGGTCTAAATCCAACACCCCATGTTGTCACAATATGTGCTTCGTCAACTATTAACAAGCCAATATCTCTATCACCTATAATTGCATCAATTGTATAAGATAATAATGTTTCTGGACTTAAATATAAAAGATGGACATCACCAGATTTAATTCTTTCAATAATTTTTTCTTTTTCAATTGCTGTTGCTATATCAGAATTTAAAAATTCTGCGTGTTTATAACCTAAAGAATCTAATCTTTCTTTTTGATCTTCCATAAGCCCTTTTAATGGCTCTATAATTATTGTTAATTTATTATATTTTTCAGCTAAATAAATTGCTGGAATTTGAAACATAACAGATTTACCAGAGCCTGTGGGTGCAGTTACAAATATATCACGATATAATTCGTTGTTGGCAGCTTTTTGAGCCTCATTTACTAAATCATACATTATCGTTTGTTGAGAAATTTTAATCGTATCTCTAGATAGGTCAATGTTTTCATAGAACTCTATTTCTCTAAAATCATTAAAATTAGGTATTTTAATTACTTCTTTAGCAATTTGTTTGAATCTTTCAATAATTTTTTCTTTTTCTTTTATTTTTTCAGAATAGTTAAATAAAATAATATTTTCATTGAATAATTTTAAATATATAGCATAAGATTTTTTTACATTTTTTGAAATAAATGTATCACAAGACATTTCAAGACCTACATGCATAAAATTGTTTTCTTTTATTATATTAATATTTTTTATAAAATCAGATAAATCATTATTTATATTAATAATATAATCGGGTACAATTTGAATATCACTAATATCTAACGATTCAGAATAATAATCTACAATTGAATGAACAGCTTCATTTCCAATTTCATCATTATAGTAAGTAACATAATCATTTCCATCAATATATAAAACATTACTATAAATTTTGGCTATTTTAGAAGCATCGGCACTAAGTTCCTCCACAGGTTTATTTTCTGTGTTATCATCTAACTCTGATATTATATCTTCTGAAATTAAATAAGAAATAGGATATATTTCTGGATATTTATTATTTTTAATAATATTTAATTCCAAATTTTCATTTAAAGCTTTTTGTTCGATAATTCCTTTTATGAACGCATACTCTTCATATGTAATCCAAAAAGTCCCTTCATCTTCTAATAATGCAATTTGTAATTCTTTAGAATAGTTTTTATCAAATTTTCTAACATCTAGCCTATCAAAAATTTTTTTATTAATAAGTGGTGTCTCTTTTATATTATTATAAAATTCAACATCAAATCCTTTATAAACATTTAACTTCATTTTTACTTCCTCCACTTCAATCAAAATACCTTATAATTTAAATGAAATATAACGACCTTTGTCTACTTGTATAATATTATAACATTATTTTATATAAAAATAAAGACATCCAAGATTCATCCGACTTTTTATAACTATAATCCAATACTTGGATTTTAATTTACATTTGTTTTTTCCTTTATTTATATGAGCTTATAGAGAAGTATGGAAGAACTCTTCCATATTTTTAAATCAATTTTGCAAGTGCAAAATAAGAAATGATAGCACTATAAAGTCTTTATTTATATAGAATAAATAAAGGTAGCGCTATCAATTCCTTTATCCTGCTTAATAATTATTATCTATTTTTTGCCAAATTTAGGTATTTTCATGGTATACTTATATCAGTTAGTAGTTTATTACTACCTATAGTTTAGATAATTAAAGGTTGTCCGACTTCAACCTTTATGGCTCCATAGTGAAATCTGCTCGAACTTTTCGAGTTTTGATAAATAACTAATCTAGAAATGGATTAGTTTTTTTGTTATTTAGAAAACTATCCTACAAAAGAAAGGATGGAAAC
>CAZXOH010000066.1:0-5924 GCA_964642345.1 uncultured Muribaculaceae bacterium
ATTTTGATGTTTATAATACATCAAGTTCAAAAACAAGTTATCAATATCGAATATTAGGTGATGCAACAGGAGAGATGACACCAATTAAATCTTATAAAGATGGTGATGGAACATCAAGGCATCATAGTATTTGGTATAGTGGTGGTTCGGACTTTGTTGATTCATCACTTTCTTGGTTCGATCGCGGTGGTATGTATACTGAGGGTGGAAATGCTTCACAATTTTACTTTGGTAGGAATAATGGGGCTGCTGCTAGGTTTTCTAGTTTTCGCATAGTTTTAACGCCACAATAAATTTATTATTGTTATAATTTAAATTGGATATATTAGAGAGTAGGAATATAGATGAAAAAAATATTAAAAAGTAATGTTTTTTTAATAATTGTGACAGCTTTTATAGTTTCTAGTATAAGTGTTTATGCAGTAAATACATATAAAGCTTCAGATGTTGTTTATAATGCAAGTGATGGAACAAGTAAGAATGTAAATGATGCTATAACTGAATTATATAATGATAATATAGATATTGGTGGTTGTTCAAGCAAAGTTACTCCTATTTTAGGTATTGGAATGATACCTGTTATAATAAGTGATAACGGAACAGTAACATATGCCGATACAAATAGTAATTGGTATAATTATTGTGATAAAAAATGGGCCAATGCGGTAATATTGTCAAGTGGATCATATAGTGTTGGAGATACAATACCTGAAAGTTCAATACAATCATATTTTGTATGGATTCCTAGATATAGATATAAATTATGGAATACTGGTACAGCAAGTAAAACAGCTCATTCAATAGAAATAGAATTTGAAACAAAAGATACAACACCAAGTACTGGAAGTAATAATGGAGAATGGTTAACTCATCCAGCTTTTACTTCTTTTAATAGTAATGGTTTTTGGATTGGAAAATTTGAAACTGGATATAATGGAGCAACAAGTACTTCTGCAGCTCAAGTAAATTCAAGTGATACAAGTAAAGTAATAATAAAACCAACTGTATATAGTTGGCGTGGTATAACAGTTGGGAATATATTTTTAACAAGTTATAATTATAAAAGAAATTTAGATAGTCATACTATGAAAAATACAGAATGGGGTGCAATAGCATATTTATCTCATTCAGTATTTGGAATTAATAGAAAAATAAATATCAATAATAATAGTTCATATAAAACGGGATATAGTGCATTGCCATCAACAGATCAACATACATATCCTGGAACATATGGCGATGGAAGTAGTTATAATTCAACTTATAACACAGCAATTGGTTATTTAGCTAGTACAACAGGAAATATAACAGGTGTTTATGATATGAGTGGTGGAGCTTGGGATTTTGTTGCTGGATATATAAGCGGAAACACAGGTTCAAGTGGTTTAACAACAACAAATTATGATTCAAAATATTTTGATGTTTATAATACATCAAGTTCAAAAACAAGTTATCAATATCGAATATTGGGAGATGCAACAGGTGAAATGGGACCATTTAAAAATTATTCAGATGGTGATAATAGTTCAAGGAATCATAGTAGTTGGTATGTTAATTACTCGAATTTTATTGTATCTTCTGCCACTTGGTTCTGTCGTGGTGGTCGTTATTTCTATGGGGGTCTTGCAGGCCAATTTAACTTTGACAATGATCCTGGTGGTGCATCTGAGTATCTTGCTTTCCGTATAGTTTTAACACCATAAATTAGAAAAATTAACTGTGTAATAAAACACAGTTTTTTGATTAAAATTTATTTACAAACAAATGTTCAAAATGATAAAATGAATATGGTGATATATATGGATAGAATAGTAATGCATATAGATGTAAATAATGCTTTTTTATCTTGGACAGCAGTATATTTACTTAAAAATGGAAGTAAATATGATATAAGAAATAGTTATGCTGTTATAGGTGGTGATGAGCAATCAAGAAAAGGTATTGTTTTAGCAAAATCTAATCCTGCAAAAAAAATAGGAGTTGTAACTGGTGAAACACTTTATTCAGCAAGAAAAAAATGTCCTGCTCTTAAAACTTACCCGATGAATTATCCATATTATCAAGAAATGTCTAGTAAATTATTTAGCATAATAAAAAAATATACTCCTGATGTTGAAATAGCATCAATTGATGAATGTTATTTGGAATATACAAATATAAAAAAAATATATGGAAGTCCTTTAGAATTCGCTACAAAAATTCAAAAAGAAATAAATGACACATTAGGATTTACTGTAAATATTGGAATCGCTAATAACAAATTATGCGCTAAAATGGCAAGTGATTTTAGTAAACCAAATAAAATTCATACATTATTTGATGAAGAAGTTAAAGAAAAAATGTGGCAACTTCCAATAAGTGATTTATTTGGAGTAGGAAAAAAAAGTACTGAAAAATTATTAAAATTAAATATAAACACAATTGGTGATTTAGCAAGAACTCCTATTGAAAAAATAAAACCTTACTTTAAAAATATGAGTTTATCATTAATTGAAAGTGCTAATGGAATTAACAATGATAGAGTTGTAAGTGAAGAAATAGCATGTAAAGGTATAAGTAATGAAATAACATTGCAAAAAGATGTAACTAATAAAGTAGAATTATATGATAAGTTATTATTTTTATCTAATAAAGTAGGATTAAGACTTAGAAAACAAAATAGATATGCATATGTTGTAGCTGTTATTATAAAAGATAAATATTTTAAAAGAAAAACTCATCAAAAAAAACTATTAAATCCTATAAATTCATCAATTGATATATTTGAAATATCAAAACAAATATTAAATGATATGTGGAATGACGATAGTGTTAGATTAATAGGAATTAGATTAGATAACCTTGTTGAAAATTATAATTATCAAAAATCATTATTTGAAAATGATGAAAAAATCAATACAAACAGTAACTTAGATAAAGCATTAGACAAATTAAAAGAAAAATATGGAGATAAAATAATCGAAAATGCTGACTTGAAAAAAAAATTATGATACAATTATTATGGTGGTAGTATGAATCAAGATATAAAAATGATTGTAGTTCACAATGATACTAAAAATGATGGAGAAATTGATTTTTTATTTGAAAATTTAAATAGACAAAATAAATTAGATCTTAAAGTTGCAACACCAGATGAAATGGATATAATAAATAAATATTCAAAAAAAGTAGAAAATGATAATATCAAAAAAAAGACAATAGACGAAAATATAAAAATCAAAACATATATGAGTGAATTTTATGATTATACATTAGATAGATATGAAGAAGAAATAGAAAAATTAAAAGAATTAAAAATAGATTATAATATTGAAAATTATGAATTATTAATTAAATTAGCAAGTTATTTTGCTGATAAAGGTGAAATAATAATATTTAATTTTAAAAAATATTTATTAATAGAAAGTCCTGTTTCAATAACAGAAAAACAAAGAAAATCATTAAACTCTTTAACGCAAATATTTGAAAAAGACAAATTAACTTATTTAGACAGATTAAAAATTAAGGAAGGAAAAATAGAAGCTTTGAAATATAAAAATCATTTTAAAGCTTTAATAGATAGTATGTAAATCTATCTTTTTTTAGGAGATTAACTATGAATCAAAATATAATAAAAGAAATTAGCTTAAACTTAAATATAAATGAAAAACAAATTGAAAAAACATTAGAATTATTACAAGAAGGAAATACAGTTCCTTTTATTGCTAGATATCGTAAAGAAGCAACAGGAGCTTTAGATGAAGAAAAAATCAGAAGTATTGATGCTGTATATCAATATCAAATAAACTTATTAAAAAGAAAAGAAGATGTAATTAGATTGATTGATGAAAAAGGTCTAATGACAGATGAATTAAAGAATAAAATAATGCAATGTACAAAATTAGTAGAAGTTGAAGATTTATATAGACCATATAAAGAAAAGAAAAAAACAAAAGCAACAGATGCAATTAACAATGGATTAGAGCCACTTGCTAAAATAATAATGTCATTTCCAACTACAGGAGATATTGAAACAATATGTAAAAAATTCATAACGGAAAAAGTAGAAAATGTAGATAAAGCTTTAGAAGGCGCAAAATACATAATTGCAGAATGGATTAGTGATAATGCTTATTACCGTAAATATATAAGAAATAATATGTATCGATTTGGAATAATTGAATCTAAAAAAAAGAAAAATGCTGAAGATTTAAAATATGAAATGTATTATGATTATAAAGAAGAAGTAAATAAAATTAAGCCTCATCGTGTATTAGCTTTAAATAGAGCAGAAAAGGAAAATATTATTTCTGTTAGTATTAATATAGATAGTAGTAGAATAATTGAATATTTAGAAAATAAAATAATAAAAAATAAAAATTCTTTTACGGCTATATATATTAGTGAAGCAATATTAGATAGTTATAAAAGATTAATCTTTCCATCAGTAGAAAGAGAAATTAGAAGTGATTTAACTGAAATAGCTAATGAAGCAGCAATAGAAAATTTTGGTAAAAATTTAGAATCACTATTATTAACTCCACCAATGAAAGAAAAAATAGTTTTAGCTTTTGATCCAGGATTTGTTAATGGTTGTAAATTAGCAGTAATTGATAAAACAGGTAAATATTTAACTTCAACAATAATTAAACCTTTTAGTAACAATGAAAAATATCTAGAACAAAGTAAAGCTATTTTGTTAGATTTAATAAAAAAATATAATATAGATATTATTGCTATTGGAAATGGAACTGCATCAAGAGAAAGTGAAAAATTATGTGCTAATTTAATACGTGAGAATAAATTAGACATTAAATATGTAATTGTTTCTGAAGCTGGAGCATCAATATATAGTACAGAAAAAATTGCAAGTGAAGAATTTCCAAACTTATCTCCAAATGAAAGAAGTGCTGTCTCAATTGGAAGAAGATTACAAGATCCTTTAGCAGAACTTGTAAAAATTCCACCAGATGGTATTGGAGTGGGGCTTTATCAACATGATGTACCTGAAAAAGAATTAAAAGCAAGACTTGATTTTGTTGTTTCTAAAGCAGTTAATAGTGTAGGTGTTAATATTAATACAGCTTCAATTTCATTACTTAAATATGTTTCAGGAATTACTAAAAAAAATATAGATAAAATAATTGAATATCGAAATAATTTTGGAAGATTTAATTCAAGAGAAGAAATTAAAAATAAAAAAATATTATCTGATAAAGTATATGAACAAGCAATAGGCTTTTTAAGAATTACTGAAGGAAGTAATATTTTAGATGAAACAGGAATTCATCCAGAAAGTTATGATGTTACTTTAAAATTATTGAAAGAATTAAATTGTAATTTAGATGATATAGGTACAATTGAATTAATTAATAAATTAGACAATATTGATTTAAATGAATATAAAAATAAATTAAATACAGATATATATACTTTGGAAGATATTGTTTCTTCTTTAAAAAAACCAAATAGAGATCCTAGAGATGAAATGCCACAACCAGTATTAAAAAGTGATGTTTTAAATATTAAGAATTTAAAAGTTGGTATGAAATTACAAGGTACAGTAAGAAATGTTGTTGATTTTGGTGCATTTATTGATATTGGATTACATAATGATGGGTTAGTCCATATTTCTAAAATAACTGATAGTTATATTAAACATCCTAGTGAAATTTTATCAGTTGGTGATATAGTGGATTGCTATGTTTTAGAAATAAATGAAGAAAAAGAAAAAGTAAGTTTAAGTTTATTGGAAACTTAAACTTTTTTGATATTGTTTCTTAAATAAAATCTATGAAAAATTTATTATTTCTAAAAACAATAATTTAAATTTAATAAAATTTTTTTACCAATTCTTTTTTTGTACAATTTTTTTGTGTTGTATAAATGCAAAAACCGAACAAAATTTCTATCTTGACAGAATCACCTGGGGGGGGGGTATGATA
>CAZXOH010000067.1:0-5881 GCA_964642345.1 uncultured Muribaculaceae bacterium
TTGCTAATATTACTATTACTGCTAATAGCTCAATTAATGTAAATCCTTTTTTCATTTCATCTCCTACTTTCTATATATATCATACCCCCCCCCCCAGGTGATTCTGTCAAGACAGAAATTTTGTTCGGTTTTTTACAAAAAAACTCCATTAAATGAAGTTTATAATTATAAAATAATTAACGCATTCCTATTTTACTACCTTCTAATTTTAACTTATCAGCAATAGTAACAATAAATTCAGAGTTAGTTGGTTTTGCTTTATCAATATCAACACTATGTCCAAAAATTTCTTCCATTAAATCCCAATTACCACGATTCCAACTTACTTCAATTGCATGTCTAATTGCTCTTTCAACTCTTGAAGAAGTAGTTTCAAATCTATCAGCTAACTCAGGATATAATTCCTTAGTTATACCTCCAATTTTCTTTTGTCTATTATATATAATACCTATTCCTTCTCTTATATATTGATATCCTTTTATATGTGACGGAATACCTAATTCATGAAGAATTTTAGTAATTGATATTTGCAAATTATTATGTCTAAAATCTATATTTTTACTAACCTTATTTTGATCATTTGAAATATCTATAATCCTTTTTTCTAAATCAACTAACTCAAATGGTTTAAGTAAAAAATAACTTACTCCATATTCTGAAACTTTTCTTATTACATCACTAGCATTATAGCTTGTTGAAACAATTACTCTTTTATCAATATTTCTTGTTTTCATTTCTTCTAAAACATACATTCCATCTTTATTTGGCATAATTAAATCCAAAATAATAACATCATACATACTTTGTTTTTCTTCAATTAATTTTATACCTTCTAATCCATCATAAGCCTCTAAAACAATACTAACATTACTATCTTTAAAATACTCCTTAATCATTTCAATTAAACTTATGTTGTCATCAATCATAAGTACTCGTATTTTTTCCATAATCATTTCCTTTCCATTAATACAACTTCAATAATACGATTATACAACATATTACTACAATTATAAAGAATGTAAATTATCTAGTTTTGACGATTTTTGTCGAATTTAATCAAAAAAAGTCGCTAACTACTAACAACTTCTATAATTTTTAAAAACTCTACTACATCAGTTGATGCTTTACCAATTAAAACACCATCTGTTACTTTTATTATTTCAGAAATATTACCACTATTAACACTTCCTCCATATAAAACTTTTGAATTTTTTATTTCCTTTATTTTATTTATATTGGTCTGTATTTCAACAATAGACGGTACAACATTTGTTCCAATTGCCCAAATTGGTTCATAAGCAATTATAACCTCTTCAGAAATATCTTTTAAACATTCATTTAATTGTTTTTCTAAAACTTCAAATGTTTTATTATTTTGTTTTTCTTCTAAAGTTTCACCTATACACAAAATTACTTTTAGATTATTTTTCAATGCTTCCTTTATTTTATAATTAACTACTATATTTGTTTCAATAAAATTTGTTCTTCTTTCAGAATGTCCAACTATTACATATGAAATTCCCAAACTTTTTGCTTGTTTGGCATTTATTTCACCTGTACAAATTTTATCATTCAAATAAATATTTTGAATTCCTACCTCAAACTTTTTATTTAAAAAATAAGGTATAAAAATATTTGACGGACATAAAACAACATTTTCAATTTTATCAATTTGTTTTAAATACATAGAAGTATCATAAGCATCCATATAATTTTTTAAATTACCTACTATTAATTTTTCCATTTAATTGCCCCTTTTAACTTACTAACAAATGATTCATCTTTAGAACCATTTATTGTTATATTATAAACATCTAATATTTTTTCAGCATAATACTTTAAAGAATGTGATTCTGCAGTTATTCTAGCCTGTTTACACATTATTTTATATTGTTCTTTATTTTTATACAAATTTTCTATTGCATTTACATATTCTTTTTCATTTTTAAACACTTTACCATTTAAACCATCAATAACAGCATCTTTAAATGATTCATCATCAATACATACAACTGGAATAGAAGCAGCCATAGCTTCAATAACTGTTAAACCTTGAGTTTCAGTTATTGATGCAGTTACAAATATATTGGAAATTGCATAATAACTTGAAATTTCATAATGAGGAACTGCTCCAGTAAATATTATCCGATCATCTAAATTTAATTTTTTAACCATTTCTTTAAATTTATCTAAATCTGGTCCATTACCTACAATCATAAGTTTACATTTTTTATTTAATTTATTATGATTATTGATTAAAAAATCAATGTTTTTTTCTTCAGCTAATCTTCCAACATAAGTTATTATAAAATCATCTTTTTTAAATTTTAATTCTTTTTTTAATAATTCTAATTCTTTTTTATTTTGATTTTCAATATAAAATTTTTCAACATCTATACCTGTTGGTACTATATGAATTGTTTTATTTACTTTATATTTTTCTTTAAATAAATCATAAGTTTTTTTACTTGGGACGATTAATTCTTTAGCTGTTTTATCACAATAAAATTTAGTGAAATATTCGGCTAATTTTTTACTAGATTTATCAAAATAACCTTTAGTAATATAATGAACATAATCTTCATACATTGTATGATACGTATGAACTAATGGAATATTAAATTGTTTAGCAATTATTCTAGCAAATGTTCCAACTCCAAATTCAGTATGTGAATGAATTATATCTAAATTCCATTTTTTTATTTTATTAATTGCTCTTAATGGATAAATTCCTGTTAACCTATAATCATATATCCCAGTTGGTATTCCTGGAATTCTGATTATATGATCATCATCTTCATATTTATATGTTAAATTTTCAGAGTTAACTGTTACAATATATACTTCATGGCCTTTTGCTTTTAAAGCTTTTTCTAAACTTACAATACTTGTTGATACACCATTTATATATGGAGGATATGTATCAGTAAAAATACCAATTCTCATTTTTTAACCTCTTTTCCAATACTTAATGTAATCGCACCTAATATCATTGCGAAATAATAAGTAATAAAACGCCACAATAGCATTATAGCAGTAACGATTTTTGTACTATCAAAGTTTGAGAAAAATGCTACAAATCCATATTCCAAACCACCTGTACCACCTGGTATTGGAACAAATGATCCAATAAGCATAACATAAGCTGATGTAGCTATTACAACTAATGGATTAATGTATATATTAACTCCCATGAATAATACAAATGGAATTAAATATAAAGATACCAATGAAATAAATTGTAAAAATATTAAGCCTAAAAATTGTGGTTTATTTTCAAATATTTTTTTTGCTCCTTCATTAAATTCTTTTATATATTTATCTAAATCTTCTAATGTCTTTTCTTTATTTTTAAATATTTTAAATTTATTTAATATTTTAACTATAAATGAAAGAATTGACTTACTTATTTTTTTAGTAAATGATAATAGAAATAATATCACAATTACTAAAAAGTTAATAATAAATCCTAATGTAACTAATTTTTCTAATAAATTATTTTTAGGAAATAAATTCAAAAAGTGATTACTTATTATTGCTATTGCGCCAAGTAATACTAATGCTATTTGATATATTATAAATGATTGAACAGATACATTGGTAGCATCAGATAATTTTATATTGTTCTTTTTTAATGAGTATACCTCATATGGTTGTCCACCTGTTGAAAATGGTGTTATAGCGTGAAAAAAGTTTGTTTCAACAACCATTCTTAAAGCATTTCTAAATCGATATTTTCCATATTTTTTAGTAACTACCCACATTGTTATAGCTTTAAAGAACCAATAACTAAATAATAAGAAAAAACCTAATAATAAGAATTTTTTATCAATGTTTAAAATTGTATTCATTACTGTTGTATAGTCATCTTTTAGTGAAAAATATAAAACTAATATAGTAACAATTATTAATAAAATCGTATTTATTATCTTCTTTTTCATTTTATCCCTCGATTATTTCTATACCTGGTAATTTTTTTCCTTCTAATAATTCTAGTGAAGCACCACCACCTGTTGATATATGAGTCATGTAATCTTTATATCCCAAATTTATAATAGCAGATGCTGTATCACCACCACCAATTATTTTTATTGCATCAACTTTTTTTAGTATCTCACAAATACCAATTGTTCCTTTATTAAATTTTTCTTGTTCAAACATTCCAACTGGTCCATTCCAAATAATTGTTTTGCTATTTTCTAAATATGTTTTAAATAATTTTACTGTATTATATCCAATATCTAATCCCATTTCATTGTCTTTTATTTCATTTATAAAACAAGTTCTTCCTGATTCATTTATATCTATAGCATTGACACTATCAATTGGCAATATTATTTTATCTTTATATTTTTCTAACATTTCTTTACAAAATTCTATTGAATCTTCATCTAATAGTGATTTTCCAATATTAATGCCTGTTGCTTTTAAGAATGTATATGCCATTCCACCACCTATTAATATGTAGTCAGCAACATTTACTAAGTTTTTAATTACTCCAATTTTATCTTTTACTTTAGCGCCACCTAATATTACTGTTAATGGTTTATCTGGATTTGTTAAAACTTTATTAAATGCTTTTAATTCTTTTTCAATTAAAAATCCAATTCCACTTGGTAAGTTTGAAGCAATTCCTACATTTGAAGCATGTGCTCTATGACTTGTTCCAAAAGCATCATTTATATATATATCTCCTAATGATGCCCAATATTTTCCTAATTCTTGATCATTATTTGATTCTTTTTTTCCATTTAAATCTTCATATCTAGTATTTTGAATTAATAGTATTTCACCATTATTCATTTTATTGATTCTTTCTTCTAATATTTTTCCTCTAGTATGATTAGAAAATAAAACTTTTTTATTTAATAATTCGCTTAAACGAATAGCTACAGGGTATAAATTGTTTTTTTCTAAATCACTTTCATCTTTTATTCTTCCTAAGTGTGATAATAGTATTACTTTAGCGCCTTTATCTATTGCATAGTTAATTGTTTCTAGGCTTTCTTTGATTCTAGTATCATCAGTAATTATTCCATCTTTCATTGGAACGTTAAAATCAACTCTAATGATTACTTTTTTATTATTTAATTCAAAGTCTTTAATTGTTTTCATTGTGAATCCTCCATTTCATATTGAAGTACACCTTCTTCATCTTTATACACTTTTATTATTTTATTTATATTTTCTTTATCACTTACTTTTTTGTTATTATCAGGATTTACTAGACTGCTCTTTAAATATCCTGATTCCAATAAATCTTTAATTTTTATGCGTGAAATTTCATTTGTTACAACCATTTTATCGTCTTGAATATATGCTTCTGTTGCAATATAAATATCATTTAAAAAACTTTCTTTAGAATTATTATTTCCATTTTTTATTATATTAGTTATATATGGTACTGAAATAAGTAATATAATTGCTGTTATTGTAAATACAGCTAATAATTCTATCATTGTAAATCCCTTTTTCATATCATCACCATATATAATTATATCATTTTCTGATATAAAAAAAAAGCAATTCGATTAAATTTCAATTGCAATCCAGTTAAAATCTGTAGTACCTGTGGTATAATAATTCATATAATTATAAGTAAACCCTTCTTCAGAAATTTTTGAAGCATATGAACCAAAACAGCTTCCACCATATTCTGTTGTATAAATTTTAGGAATTTTATTAAATTTTTTGGTAAAAGTTATGTCTTTAGAATACCAGTTCCAACTTTTACTTACAGTTGCTGAAAATACACCAATTTCATAATTAATATTATTACTTTTTAAATTATATAAATCATTTAATGCATCATTTACTGTCATACTTGTTCCATCACTTGATGTATATAATACATCACTTGCTTTATATGTTACTGCTGCAT
>CAZXOH010000068.1:0-5781 GCA_964642345.1 uncultured Muribaculaceae bacterium
TCACTTTTTTCATACTATTTCTACTCTCCTATTTATATCATACCCCCCCCCCAGGTACATCTGTCAAGATAGAAATTTTGTTCGGTTTTTTATAAATTTTATACAACTTTTTTCAAAGTAAAATATAAAAAAAAGAGTATAAAACTCTTAAAAATCCTATTTTACATAATTATCTTGTAAAGTAAAATCTACATTTTCCTCTATCCATTCTTTTCTTGGTTCTACTTTATCTCCCATCAAAATACTTACTCTTTTTTCTGCTAAAGCAGCATCATTAATACTTACTTTAATTAAACTTCTTTTTTCGGGATCCATAGTTGTTTCTCTTAATTGAATAGCATCCATTTCACCAAGTCCTTTATATCTTTGTGTACTAGATGTTTTATTTTTAAATTTTTCTAAAATTTCTTTTCTATCTTCTTCAGTCCAAGCATAATATTCTTCCTTACCAGATGAAATTTTATATAAAGGTGGCATTGCAATATATAATTTTCCTGCTTCTATTAAAGGTTTCATATATCGATAAAAGAAAGTTATTAACAATATTTGAATATGAGCCCCATCATCATCAGCATCAGTCATTATAATTACTTTATCATAATTACAATCTTTAACATCAAAATCTGATCCAACTCCAGCACCTATCGTATGAATCATTGTATTGATTTCTTCATTCTTAAAAATTTCTTCCATTCTAACTTTTTCAGTATTTAAAACTTTACCTCTTAATGGTAAAATAGCTTGATATTTTTTATCTCTACCTAATTTAGCTGATCCACCTGCTGAATCTCCTTCGACTAAGAATAATTCATTTTTAGAAGCATCTTTGCTTTGCGCAGGCGCTAACTTACCAGATAAAGCTTGCTCTTTCTTATTCTTAGATTTTCCATTTCTGGCTTCATCCCTTGCTTTTCTAGCAGCTTCTCTAACATTTTTACTTTTAACCATCTTATTTAAAATATTAGTTGCTACTTCTTTATTTTCTTCTAAGAAAAATTGTAACTTTTCAGCCACTATATTATCAACAACATTACGAGCAAGAGGTGTCCCTAATTTACCTTTAGTTTGACCTTCAAATTGTAATAAATCCTCAGGAATTTGCAAACTTATAATAGCAGTTAACCCTTCTCTAGTGTCTGATCCTTCAAAAGTTTTATCTTTTGCCTTTAAAAATCCATTGTTTTTAGCATAGTCATTAAAGACTCTTGTAATTGCTGTTTTAAATCCGACTTCATGAGTTCCACCATCATTAGTTTTAACATTATTAACAAATGAAATAACATTTTCAGAATATGAATCAGTATATTGAAAAGCTACTTCAACATTAATTTTTTCTTTCATTCCTTCAAAATGAACAGTTTTATGCAATGAATTTTTATCTTCATTTAAATAATCAACAAATGCTTCTAAACCATTTTCATAATGATATATTTCTTTTTTATTATCAGGTATATCATATACTTCAATTGTTAATCCTTTTAATAAAAAAGCACATTCTTGCATTCTTTCACAAATTGTTGTAAAAGAAAAATGAGTTGTAGAAAAAATTTTACTATCTGGCATAAATGTAACTTTAGTACCAGTTTTATTAGTTTTTTCCAATTTTTTTAATGGAATATCTAATTTACCACCATCTTTAAATTTAATAAAATATTCATATCCATCTCTTTTTATATAAACTTCCATCCAGCTTGATAAAGCATTAACTACTGAAGCACCAACACCATGTAAACCTCCAGATACTTTGTAACCACCTGCTTCAAACTTACCTCCTGCATGTAATACTGTATAAATTACTTCAGGAGTTGACATACCACTAGAATGCATTCCAACGGGAACACCTCTTCCTTCATCTTCTACAGTAATTGATTCATCTTGATTAATTGAAACTTTGATTTTTTTACCATATCCGTTTATTACTTCGTCAACACCATTGTCAACAATTTCCCAAACTAAATGATGTAATCCCCTTTTATCAGTTGAACCAATGTACATACCAGGGCGTTTTCTTACAGCTTCCAATCCTTCTAATATTTTAATTGAACTTTCATCGTAGTTTTTCATCTTATCACCTTTTTAATTATAACAAAAAAAAAGGAAAAATACAAAGATTTTCCTTAAATCTATTGATTTAAATACTTATTTATATTTATTAATATTTTTTATATTTCTTAATAAATGATAAGTTTTTACATCATTTTCTATTTCTCTATTATATAAATCTAATTCAAATATTGCTTCTTCAATTCTATTATAATAAAATTCATATATACCTGAATATTCGTTATTTGTAATAGCGCTCATTAAATGTTGTTTATATTCAATTCTTTTTTCAATATCAATATAAACTGGTGGTATCGTTGCTTTCTTTAATAATAAATTTAATAGTGATCTAAATGTTCTCTTATTACCATCTTGAAATGGTTGAATTTTTATTAAATCAGTTGTTAATTTAACACAATTTTCAATATACCCTAAAATATCATTGTTAACTAAAGGAATAAATATTTCATCACTTTTACTTATAAATGAATTGAAATATTTTTGAGCAGATATAGGATCCATTATTTCAACATTTGAATTTTGTAAATAAACTGATTCTGTTCTTAATTTTCCACCAAATTCTTTTCCATAACATTTAGAGTATAGTTTTTGATGAATTAAAAGTGATGTTGTAAAAATATTAAAATAATCATGTTCAAAGTCAAAATTTTGAATATAATCATATACAACGCCTATTCCTAGTTGCTCTTCAGGAGTAATATTACCTTCAACTTTTGATTCATTATAAATATATTTAACTTTATATTCTTTCATCATTTCTTCATATGTTTTTTTAAATTCAAAATCATGATAAAGTTTAATTAAATCTCGCATACATTTTAATTGTAATGTCTTACTACTTTTATTTTTTTCTTCATCATATTGTTTTAAAATTTCTTTAATATTTTCTTCTAACATAGCTACCTCTATTTTACTAATTCATATATTTTATGATGAGCTCTTCCTATATTTTGGGGAATTTCATCTAAATATTCATAAGGATTAGTATTATCATTGTATTGATATAAATTATTAAAGCAATCCAATAATTCATATGAGAAACCAATATTATTTAAATAATTTAAATAAGAATAAAATTCTGCAATATCCAATTTTTGAATATTATCTTTATATAAATAATTTAGAATCATAATATTATAACAATATAAATCTGTATTTTGATCAGGATCTATATATCCAATTTTAAAATCACTACTTTTTTTATATTTTTCAGGTAATTCATCTATTTGTGAAAATGGAGCTAAGTATTTAGCGCAAACAGGAATATTATTTCCTATTTTACAACTATCAATATCAACTACTTTTATATGATTTTCTTTATCAACTATAAAATTAGCTTCATGAATATCATTTAAATGAAAATTATAATTTTTATATTTATTTAATTTTTTTATTTTTTCTAATATAATTCCAATTTCTTTTAAATGCTTAATCATTTCTGTATTATCATATTTTCTATTATTATATAAATCTTGTAAATTAATTCCTTCAATATAATCCATTGTATATCCTATTATTTTACCATTATTTACTACTATTTTTTGAGGTAAAACTAATTCTGGTATATCAATTTGACTATTTCCTAAAATATTAATTGTTAATAACTTATTACCAAAGGTTGGACTTTCATCATCATAAAATTTTTTTACTACTTTATAGTTACAATCCCATTTATTTTTATCTTTTATTATAAAAATTTTCCCTTCAGTATGTTGAATTTTATTTAGTTCTAATTCTTTTAATTCTTTAAATTTTTTATTAGAAATTGATATAGTTTGCATATTTATCCCCCTTTTATGCATATTATTATAATAAAAATTTCTATTTTGTCAAATTTTAAAAAAAATAATCAATTAATGATTATTTTAAAGCTTCCAATAATTCTGCTTTTTTCATTGTTGAAGCACCTTCAATTTTTTTTGAAACAGCTAATTTTTTTAATTCAGCAACTGTTAATTTAGATAAATCTTCTTTAACAGCTTTTTTTGTTTCTTTTTTTGGTTCTTCTTTAATTGTCTTTCCTGACAAACCTTCATTTGCTACTTTAACTAATTCAGTAAATGCAGCTGGATTATCAATTGCAATTTCTGATAACATTTTTCTATTAATGTCTACTCCTGCTTTTGATAAACCATTTATAAATTTTGAATAACTAATATCATTCATTCTACAAGCAGCATTTATTCTTGTAATCCATAATTTTCTAAAATCTCTTTTCTTTTGTCTTCTATCTCTATATGAATAAGATAATGAATGCATTACTTGTTCTTTAGCTGTTTTATATAATCTATGTTTACTTCCAAAATAACCTTTAGCTGCTTTCATAACCTTTGCACGTCTTGCACGATGTATTGTTCCACCTTTAACTCTTGGCATTTAAATCCCTACTTTCTATATAAAATCTTTAATTCTTCTGTAATCAGATTGTGTTAATCCATTACCTTTTCTACCTGCTCTATTTGATGAAGAGCTTTTTTTACCTGTATTATGTCTTGTTCCAGGTTTTCCTATTTTTACTGTTCCACCAGGTCTAACTTTACAAACTTTAGCCATTCCTTTATGTGTTTTTTGTTTTGGCATATTAATTCCTCCTATTTTTCTTTATTTGGTATAAGCATCATAGTCATAAATCTTCCTTCCATTTTAGGAGCAGATTCTGGAGTAGCTAAAGATTCAACTTCTTTTGCAAATCTTTCCAATACTTCTCTGCCTAATTCAGGATGAGCCATTTCTCTACCTTTAAATTTAATTGAAATTTTTACTTTATGACCTTTTTCTAAGTATTTTGATGAATTTTTAATACGTGTATTAAAATCATGAATATCGATAGTTACTGATAATCTATATTCTTTTACTTCTAGGTTGCTTTCTCTTTGTTTTTTTATGTTTTCTTTTTGTTTTTTCTTATTTTCATATTTGAATTTATTATAATCCATAATTTTGCAAACTGGTATTGCTCCATTATTATTTATCATAACTAAATCAAAACCTGCATAGCTTGCTAACGTTAATGCATCATTTATTGATTTAATTCCTAATTGTTCACCTTTAGGACCAATAACCATTACTTCTTTAGCACGTATTTTTTCATTAATATACATTTCCTTTTCCTTTGCGATACCTGACACCTCCATTAAAAAAGTGAATACATAAATGTATCCACTAAAGCTAACTATATTAAAATAATTGGCATTTAACCTAATGCTATATGCATTCAGGTGAGTGTGGATACACTGCTTTCCTTTTTCGATTTCTTATAAATTATACAATACAAACATATGCTTGTCAATAGGTTATTTTTTTATTTTTTTTAGTGTTTTAATTTTTTGACTATCTTTTAATCTTTCATCAACATATTCTAATGTATCATCAATACCATATTTACTATTAATTAAGACTTCTTTTAAATAATTTCTTACTTCTAAAATACTTTCTTTAACTATATGATAATCAGTTTTATAAAAGACATTGTTTAAAAAATTGAAAGAATTTACATAATCTAGAGCATATACTACTTCAAATATAGGATAAAACTCATTTTCTTCATATTCATTAAAAAAACTTTTTTCTAAGACAAATCCAGGAAAATATTTTTTTTCTTTTAAAAGTGTTTGTAATGTTTTTATATCTACTTTTTCAGTCAAATCATATGGTTCACTATATGTTATTTTTCCTTCTACGTTAACTCCATCAATTAATTTTAATCTTAGTTTTTTT
>CAZXOH010000069.1:0-5769 GCA_964642345.1 uncultured Muribaculaceae bacterium
TTTATAAAGTAATGTAATTACTATAAATAATAGTAGGAAGATTATTAAGAATAGAGTTTTTTCTCTTTTCTTCATAACAACCACCTCCTTCTTATTCTAGAAGGAATGCACTAACACCAATTAAATATATCGTTTTATATTCTACCATAGTTTTTATTATTTTCATCTTTTTTTCGTACTACAAATTTCGACAAAAAATTATAAATAAAATTTTAAAAATATTCATCAAATAATTCCTGTATAAAGAATTTATATTCTACTTCTTCACTTTCTTCAGCCTCTAATAAACATAATGGTGGAAATAAAACACACCACCAGTTATCACCTTCACCATTTCCTAGTGTAACTACTAATGATTCATAATAACCTTCTTCATACGTTACACCCTTATATTCCTTTTTAGGAAAATAATTGTCACCAAAGCTGATATTATATCCTAAAGTATAATTTTCATTTTCTAGAATAATCTTAATATCATTTTCAATACTATTCAGATTATTATTGATAATAGTTCTAGCACTTTCTACACCTTTTATATCTTTTAATAAATTATACATTTTTATTTCTAACATTTCTTTTATTTTTAATTTAATATTTTGATCATACTCACTATTGCTGTTGGCAATTACTCTTATTCTTATTGCATCATCAGGAATAACAAAATTATTTGCTTTAACGCTTGTAACAATTAAAAAAATAATTAGAAATAAACCAAATATTTTCTTCATAAAAAAATCATCTCCTATTAAATAGTGATGATTTAATTTATTTTTATACAATCATTTATGATAAGATTCATTATTTAATATTTTAAATGACCTATAAATTTGTTCTAACAAAATAATTCGAAACAATTGATGTGGAAAAGTTAATTTCGAAAAAGACAATTTATAATTACTCCTTATCTTTACTAAATTATCTAAACCTAAAGATCCTCCTATAATAAATACAATATTAGAATTATTAATTAAAGTATCATTAACTTTATTAGACAATTCTATAGAATTTAATTCATTTCCATCTATTTCTAACGTAATAACAAAATCTTTTTCATTAATATGTTTCAAAATAGAAATTGCTTCTTTTTTTAATATTTCTCCATTACATTCATCTGGAACTTCAATTATTTCTAATTTTGTATATTTGTTTAACCTTTTTTTATATTCATTAATCGCTTCTTTAAAAAAATTTTCTTTTATTTTTCCAACACAAATTATTTTTATCATAATGTTATCAAATCCGTTCTTTCTTTTTGAGAAGATATTGTTATATCATCAAAATTTATGTTTTTTTCAAAAAAAGTATCATGAATTGTTTTTAAAGCAACATCAGGGTCATTATTTTCTTCACTTAAATGGATTAAAACTATTTTTTCGGTATTTTTTCCTATAAAGGTTGCTAAATACTCGCTAGAAAGTTTATTAGATAAATGCCCCCTATCCCCTAAAATTCTTTGCTTTAAATAATAAGGGTATTTTCCATTCATAAGCATTTCAACATCGTGATTACTTTCCATTATATAAGCAGTTTTATTTTTTAACTTAGAATGATTTTTTCTATTTATATAACCTGTATCAGTTATATAAACAATTGATTTTCCATCTGAATTTAAAATATAACCATTAGAATCATCAGCATCATGTGATGTTTTAATAATTTCAATATCAATATCTTTAATGCTTACAAATTTATCAATTATTTCATAATTAATTAAATTAATCTGTTTTTCTAATTCATTAAACATTTTTTCACTTAAATAAACTTTGGTATGATATTTTTTAATAAAAACTTTTAAACCATTAATATGATCACTATGAGTATGAGTAAGTAAAATTCCATCTATTTCATTAGGATCAATATCTAACTCTAATAGATTTTTTTCAATTGTTGAAGCTGTTATTCCAGCATCAATTAATACTTTAGCAGAACTAGAGGCAATATAACTAATATTGCCTTTTGAACCACTTGCAAAAACTGAAAATTTCATTATTTATTTAACATCGTCCAAGGATTTATTCGGTAACCACCCATCCATGGTCGTCCAATCCATACTTCAAAGTGAACATGTGGCCCTGTTGCCCAACCTGTCATACCTACATAACCAATTACTTGACCTCTAGCAACAGTTTGTCCTACTATTGCATTTCTTTTAGACATATGAGCATAACAAGTATAATATCCATTATTATGATTTATACATACATAATTACCATCTTGATATCTATAACTTGATTCACTAACAACCCCATTAGTTACAGCATATATAGGAGATCCAGTTCCCGTACCAGCTATATCTATAGCAGCATGTAACTCACGACTACCAGTGATTGGATTAATACGATATACGTAATCAGAAGAAATCATATATCCACTATTAGTTGGCCAAGCCCAGTTTCTAGTTGAACCAACGGTACTTACGTATTTTTTACCTTCAACAACTACTTTATTAATTGCAGGTTCCAATTCTTCCTTAGAAATTGGTTCAACATAAGAAATTTCACCATTAACATATTTAACTCTTTGAGAAACTCTTTCTAATCCATCAACACCTTCTTGAATTACTTCATAGTCGCCAATAATCATATTTTCATCATATTGTACTTCTGTTTGATAATTAACCGTTTGATCCTTTACTTCATATTCTTCCATTACAATTGATATTTTTGGATCAGTAATTCCAATTGTTACTTCTTGACCAGGAAATAATAAATTGTTTTCACTTGAAAAACCTGGGTTTGAAATTAAAAATTCAGCTACTGAAATTTCATTATTAAATGCAACATCAGCTATTGTATCTCCAACTTTAACAGTATATTTTTTTTGATCTTCAGTTGTACCAAATAACAAGTATTTTGATAAGTCAGATGAATTAGTATAAATTGTTTCAGTTACTGGAATATATGTTTTTTTAATTGTAATATTTTCTTCAATATAAACATTTTCAACAATTGAACCTGTTGTTTCTATTTTTTCTTGAACATCATCTAAATAATTTGTATAAACTTCTTTTCCAACAAAAGTATTTATTGTATTTGTAATTGCTTCTTCAAATATATCTTTTGATAATGTATAAATTGTTAATGTTTCATCTTCTTTTTTTAGATTAAATTGATATCCTTCAATTGTAAAAGGTTCTTTCTTTTCTATTTTTTTGTAAATATCTTTTATTGAAGTTGTTGTTCCATTATAAGTTTCTATTTTTTTTATTATTAAACCTTTTGGAGCATATACTTTTTTTACTCCAAATTGTTTTTTATATTCAGTATTTTTTTTATCAATGTATTTATTTAATTCTTCTTTATCTTTAATAACACCTAGAACTTCATCATTTAAATAAACTTGATAATAAGCATTTGGTTCTATTTTTTTCTTAAAACCAAGACTTAAATAAGAAACACAGAAAGTTACTATAATTACTAAAATAAATGCAAAACCCTTTTTCATCTAATCACCAATTTCATTTATATATCCTTCAAATTTACTAATATCTCTTTTAAAAATCAAATCAATTGTACAAGTAGAACCACTACGATTTTTAGCCATAATAAATTCACTTTTACTAGTAAATTCATCTATTTCTATTTTTTTTGTATAATAATCATCACGATAAAGGAATGCTACTATATCGGCATCTTGTTCAATTGAACCTGATTCTCTTAAGTCACTTAATAATGGTCTTTTATCTTCTCTTTGTTCAACACTACGAGAAAGTTGCGCTAAAGCAACAATTGGAATTTCTAGTTCCATTGCTAAAGTTTTAAGAGCTCTTGATATTTCGGCTATTTCTTGTTGTCTATTTCCAGCATATCTAGATGAACCAGATATTAATTGCAAATAATCGATTATAATTAATCCTAAGTTTCCATCTGTAGATGCTAAACGACGACACTTTGCTCTTATTTCAGCTATTGTCATACCAGGTGTATCATCAATAAATATTTTTGTATCTGCCAATCTAGTTACTGCTTCATCTAATTGTTTCCAATCATTTTTTCCTAAATTACCTGTTTTTAATTTAGACTGACTTATTTGTCCTTCAGCTGCCATCATACGAGTTACTAATTGTTCAGCACTCATTTCCATGTTAAATAATGCTACAGTTTTATTATTTCTTATTGCAACATTAGTTGCTAAATTAACTGCAAATGCAGTTTTTCCCATTGCAGGACGTGCTGCTATTATTATTAATTCATTTGCATGTAATCCTGAAGTTTTTTTATCTATTTCATCAAATCCTGTTGATAAACCAGTTACATCTCCACCATTTAATGACAGTTTTTCAATGTTTTTTTGTGTTGTTGTTAATACATCTTGGATTTTTCTAAATTCTGTTCCTTTTCTTGTTTTTACAACATTTAACATTTTCTTTTCAGCATTATCTAATAATTCATTAATAGAATCAGGGGAAGAATATCCTGCTTTTTCTATTTCTAATGATGTTTCAATTAATCTTCTTCTTATTGCTTTTTCTTCTACTATTCTTATATAGTCATCTATATTAGCAGCAGATACAACACTATTAACTATTTCACTTATATATTCAACATTACCTATTTGTTTTAATAAATTTCTTTTATCTAATTCTGAAATAACTGTAGTAACATCTATAGCACTACCACTTTCATATAAGTCATTTATTACTTCAAATATTTTTCCATGAGATTCTAAATAGAATAAATCTTTATTTAATTCCTCTAATGCTTTTTGTAAAGCATATTTTGATAGAAACATTGAACCCAATACTGATTGTTCTGCTTCTATACTATGTGGAATTATTTTTTCATTCATTTTATCACTCCTTTACAACGTTAATTTTAACTATTGCTATTACTTTTTTATGTAATTCTATTTCAATATTATGAATTCCTAAACTAACTATATCATGATCTAATTTAATCATTTTTTTATCTATTTTATATCCTAATTCATTTAATTTTTCTTTGATTTGTTTTGTTGATATTTTTCCAAACATCATTTCATTTTTTCCTGTTTGAACTTTAAATATTATTTTTTCTTTTTGTAATTTATTTTTTATTACTTCTAAGTCTTTTATTAATAAATTTTCTTCTAATGCTTCTTCTGATACTTGTTTTTGAATTTTAGAAGTATTAGCACTTGTTGCTTGTACCGCATATCCATTTTTTATTAAAAAGTTTTTAGCAAAACCATCTTTTACTTCTTTGATTTCATTCTTTTTTCCTTGGCCTTTTACATCTTTTAAAAATATAACTTTCATTCTATCACCTCGTTAAAAAATCACAATATTATTATACTATAAATTTTCATTCTTGTCTTTATTTAAAGAAAAAAAACTGACTATATCAGTTTTAATTAAGATAATTTTAATTTAGATATTGTTATAACAGAGCGTTCCTACTGGTGTAGATGTCCAATAACCATAATTGCTACTATCAGCTGTATTACATTCAGAAATTGTACACGCATATATATAATCAAATAACCATGCATACTTGCTTGCTCCTTAACTTGTTGTTATCATGGTTGTACTTATTTTCTATATTTATCATATATTAGATATAAATGTCCAGAAATTTTATTTACCTTTACATATAATTTTTATACTTTTTGCAAATTAAAATATACAAAAAACTTCATTAAATGAAGTTTATAATTTTTCTATTTGTTCTTTTGATAAACCGGTTGCTTTTGATATTGTTTCTATATCTATACCCAAATTTTTAAAATTGGTTGCTGTTTTTTCAATTCCTTGTTTTAGACCATTAACTAAACCTTTTTGTTCTGCTTCAT
>CAZXOH010000070.1:0-5735 GCA_964642345.1 uncultured Muribaculaceae bacterium
TTTATTACTTTTTTCATACTATTTCTACTCTCCTATTTATATCATACCCCCCCCCAGGCACTTCTGTCAAGATAGAAATTTTGTTCGGTTTTTTTTAAAATTATTTTATATAACTTAAAAAAAAAGACTTTTTATTAGTCTAATTCTTCCTTTAAATATTCCAATGCTTCATAAACTGTAGTTACATCCCAAGTTTCATCATCTGGATTAAATGAAACTTGACTTGCAGTTATTACTTCATAATGTTCTTCTAATAATTTATAATTATATTCATTGTCATCATTCAAAAATAATTCAACTGTATAATCTTCTTCTTTAACATTCAATTTATTTTTAGGATCAATAATTGTCGCTTTTAAATATCCAGATTCTAACAATTCTTCAAAATAAACATAAACTTTTTGATTTTTATAATTTAACTCTGGATATTTGTCAATATTTTTTTGGACATAAGCTTCTGTTGATAAAAAAATATCGCTTAAAAATCTTTCATATTCATTTTGTTTTAAAGTCTTATATAAATTAGTAATTTCAGGTACTACAATTAAAAAAATTATTGTTAATACTGACAATACTACTAACATCTCAACTAATGTGAATCCCTTTTTATTTTTCATATCATCACCATCATAATTATATCAAAAAAATAAATAGTTTTAAACTATTTATTTAATAATTTTCCTAGATACTTAGCTGTTCTAACCATTTGAGTAGAGTATCCCATTTCATTGTCATACCATGCAACTACTTTAACCAATTGTCTACCATTAGTTTCTAAAACTGAAGTTGATAATCCATCAACTAAAGAACCCAAATGAGAACCAATTATATCACTTGAAACAACTGGATCATAAGTTATATCAATTGTTTCATTTTTATTAATTTCAAATACCTTATTAATATTTTCTACAGTTGTTTTTACTTTTAATTCTAAGGTTAAATCAATTACAGAACCTGTCGTAACTGGAACACGCATTGCCATTCCATCTAGCTTTCCTTCTAAATTAGGTAATACTTTGCCAATAGCAGAAGCAGCACCTGTTGTAGCTGGAATTATATTCGCAGCTGCAGCTCTTCCCCTTCTTGCTTTAATTCCTTTTTTATGTGGTACATCTAATGTAGCTTGATCATTTGTATAAGCATGAACGGTAGTCATATATCCTTTTTCAATTTTAAAATAGTAATCTAATATTCTAAGTACAGGAGCCAAACAATTTGTAGTACAAGAAGCAGCTGATATAATTTCTTCACTTCCATCTAATGTTTTTTCATTAACATTATAAACTATTGTTTTTAAATCTCCTTTTGCTGGAGCACTAATTATTACTTTTTTCGCACCTGCATCAATATGAGCATGAGCAGAATCTTTATCAGTAAATTTTCCAGTACATTCAAATACGATATCTACATCTAATTCTTTCCAAGGTAAGTTTTTAGGATCCATTTCAGAATAAATTCTAACTTTTCTTTCTCCTACTATAATAGAATCTTCTGTATTGCTGATTTCATTCACTCTATAATTTCTATGATTTGTATCATATTTTAATAGATAAGCTAGTTGTTCTGCATCAGTTAAATCATTTATAGCAACTACTTCAAAATTTGAATCTTCTTCCATTAATCTAAATACTAATCTACCTATTCTTCCAAATCCATTTATTGCGACTTTTATCATTTTTATTCCCCTTTTCTATTTTTAAATGTCTTATTATTTAAAGAAACAACTTTTTCCAATAAATTCTCTTAATACTGAATCTGAAGGAATATTATCACTTGGTATTGGTAAAAAGTTTCTTAAAAAATTTATAAGTCTTAATGCTTCTGCATAGCATTCATCATTTTCATTGACTGAAAATAATAATGGTTCAGCATATGTTTTTAATATACCCACTTCATAAATAAGTGCGGAATTTAATATTACATCAACATCATCTTGAAAAGGAAAAACATATTTTTCTTCTCCTTCTCTTATTGTTTTCCACATATTTAATGTAGCCGAAGCTGAAGCTGATCTATATTGATTATCTCTAATTATTCTTCTTAATTTTCTTGTATCACTTGTATGTATACGATTGTGATTATCAATATTCAATTGTGTTAAAGCACTTATGTAAATTTTGAATTTATGATTTCTTTCAATTGACATTGTTAAATCATCATTTAAGGCATGTAATCCTTCAATTATAATTATATCATTATCTCCTAATTCTAGATTTTTACCTCGATATTCTCTTTTACCTAATATAAAATTATATTCTGGTAATTCTACTCTTCCACCATCAAATAATTTCATTAAATGTTTATTAAAAAGAGTTACATCAACACAATTAAGTGATTCTGTATCTAATTCTCCATTTGGTAAAAGAGGTGTTTTATCACGATCATAAAAATAATCATCTATTGAAATTTGATGTGTTCTTAATCCTTTACTTTGTAAATATATTTCTAATTTTTTACTTGTTGTTGTTTTTCCACTTGATGATGGACCAGCAATAAGAACAATTTTTATATTTTTTCTATTATCATATATTTTGTTAGCAATTTCTGCTAATTCATTGTTATATTGAACTTCAGATAATCTTATTAATTCATTATATTTACCATCTGAAACTATTTCATTTAAATCTGCAGCATTAGTTATTCCAATACTTTCTCCCCATTTAGCATAATCAATAAATGTATTAAATAATTTTTCATGATGTTTATAATCTAAAGTACATTCTGGATTATATACATCTGGATAACTAACTACAAATCCATTGTTTTTTATATAAGTTAATTTAAAGTCATCAATTAAACTTGTTTTATAAGTTAATTCTCCATAGAAATAATCATATATATCATCTATTCTATATAAATTTACATATGTATTACTAATGTATTTTAATGCTTTAACTTTATCTATTTGTTTTTTCTTTTTAAAATATTTTATAGCATCATATCTAGAAACACTTACTTTATTAATTACATAATCTTCTTTTACAATTTCCATCATTTTATCATATATTTTTCTAACTGTAGATTTATCAATATCAGCATTTATAACATTAACATAAAATCCTTTATCAATTGAAAAATCAATTACGACATCAACGTCTTCTCCTAATAATTTTTTTGTTGCTACAACTAATAAAAATTGTAATGTTCTACCATATATAGTATTACCAGTTGAATCACTTCTATCCATAAAGTCTATTTTACAACTTCTTGTTAAAGGTTCATTTAATTCAACAATATTACTATCTACTTTAGCAGCTAAAATAGGATAATTATAGTATTTTTTAAAGTTATCTGCTATTTCAGATAATTTTATTCCTGCCATAAATTCTTTTACTTCTAGATCTTTGTAATTTACTCTAATTACTTTGCTCATATACAATCCCTCTTATTCTATATATATTTTACCAAAAATATATTATTTTGTCACACTTTTTAATGAATATTTTAGAATATTTATACTATTATAATTTATAGAGAGGATGATAATATGAATTTAATTCCTAGTGTGCTTGAAAAAAGTAGTAATGGTGAAAGAGTTTATGATATATATTCTAGACTTTTAAAAGACAGAATTATCCTTATTAGTGATGAAATTAATGATAGTAATGCAAATATAGTGATTGCAGAATTATTATATTTAGATTCTTTAAATCATAATGACATAAGTATTTATATCAATTCTCCTGGTGGTAGTGTTAGTGCTGGAATGGGAATATATGATACTATGAATTTTATTAAATCAGATGTTTCTACTATTTGTGTTGGAATGGCTGCAAGTATGGCTGCATTTTTACTTAGTAGTGGTACTAAAGGCAAAAGATATGCTCTTCCTAATAGTGAAGTGATGATTCATCAACCATTAGGTGGTGCTCAAGGACAAGCTACAGAAATTAAAATAGCAGCTGAAAGAATTTTAAAGTTAAGAGATAAATTAAATAAGTATTTATCTAAGAATACTGGTAAAGATTTAAAAACTGTAGAAAAAGATACTGATAGAGATAATTTTATGAGTGCTGAAGAAGCTTTAAAATATGGAATAATTGATAAAATATTATAGAAAAAGAGACTTTAGTCTCTTTTATTTATAATAACATGTCTTGTCTTTTAATGTTGCTCCTTTATCACAATAATATTCTCCTCTTGTATCAGTGCCCTTCCATGACTCGCCAGCTCCCGCCCATTTGGATTCTGAATCTATATAAGATTTTACATTTTCTCTAGTATTTCCATCTGTGCACGTATAAGTACATACAGTACCATTTCTCCAAGCCTCATTCGCTGGTTGAGTGCAATTATATGGATTAGTACAAGTAAAAGTATATGTAACTGTTCGATACTTAGCCTTATAACTATGTCTTACTTCAAATGTTGTTTCACTTGATTTTCCATTATTTCCAGTCGCTACACAAGTAACATTATATGTTCCTTTCTTTTTAGTTGATTCTGGATTACATGTTGTTATTCCACTTGTGCCACCATATGTAACATTTAAATTATCTACAAAATTATAATCAGCAGTTCCAAGTGATAAAGGATTTTCTTTCACAGTTATTGATGGTGTTTGAATATCAATTTTTACATTGTCACTTTTTACGGCTTTATTACCAGCGTTATCTTGTGCTTCTACTTTTATATTGTTTATTCCATTCTTATTTAAAATTAATTCATAAACATAATCTGAAATTTTACTAAATCCTTTTATATAATCATTAACTCCAAATGTAATATCGCCAACATCTCCATATATTGGTATTTGATCAAATGTACAAACTTTTAATCCTTTTTCTGTTGTTTTACAAGTTTCTCCTTGAAAAGTCACTCCAATTTGCTTAGTAACTGGTGCAGTTATTTTTATTGATCCTTCATTTACTCCTGATCCACCTAATAATTTTTGATTATCAATAGAATAATAATCTTTTATCTCTATTCTTATTTTTACAGTTTCACTTATATACCAATCACTATATTTTTCATTATTTATTTTTGTTCCTTCAATTACTTTTATTTCTATTTCAGGCACTACACTATCAATATTATTTATTGCACATAAACTATCACAATCTACACAACATTCTGTTGTTCCATTTATTGTAAATGTTTTATTCGTATTACCTAATCTATCTCTGGATTTTATATTTAATTTTTGTGATGTTGTTAATTTTTGCTTGTTAGATTTTATCCAATTAGTTCCACCATCATATGAATATGGTCTTAAAGCAATTCCTATTCCTGTATCTTTTGATTCAACTTCAATTGTTTTACTTTGTGTCCATTTATCTATATCTGGTACTGTTACATTAACGGTTGGACCTTCTTTATCTATTCCACCAACTATAATTTCATTATATACTATTTCTTTTCCATCTTTTTCTACATATGCTCTTATTGTTGTTTCATCTTTAATTTCTAATTTTACTTCATTTTCTTTTGTTTCTGTTATTGTTTCATTTATCTTATATTTTTTAACATAACCTTTTTCTAACTCAGGATATATTATTGTTAATTCTTTTGTTGTTGCATATGTATTGCTTGATATTTTAAATTTTGGTTCTTCTAATTCTTTTGTTGTTATTTCTAATGTTTTTGTCGTTTTTTGATCATTTCCATTTATTGATGTTACTTTGATTGTATATTTTGTTTTTGGTTTTAAATCCTTTATTTTTCTTGCTTCAATTATTATTCCTTTTTCTTTATTTTTACTCACTTTTGTACATTCACTATTTATACAATATTCA
>CAZXOH010000071.1:0-5701 GCA_964642345.1 uncultured Muribaculaceae bacterium
TTAAATCACTGTTTTTATTTATAAATATTTCATCATTTTTTTTTAATAAATAATTATATTTTGTTATTATTTTATTATTTACATAAATTGATTTATTTGTAAGCATCGCTTTTGCTATTTTTCTTTCTATTTTTAAATTTTCGATTAAATATAAAAGTAATTCTTTTTGACTTTCAACATTATATTTCATTTTACATCTCCTTAAATACATTACCAAGTTTATCGTGAATAACTATATCGGCCATACTATCATAATTAGTTTTATCTTTATTAATTAAAATTAGATATTTACCTCTAAAATAATTTATTAAGTTAGCTGCTGGATAAACCATTAGGGAGGTGCCACCAACAATTAAAACATCACATTTACTAATATATTCTATTGCTTTATCATATGTTTCATTTAATGGTTCTTCATATAAAACAACGTCTGGCTTAATAAAACCACCACACTCACATAATGGAATATCGTCTTCATTAAATACACTTTCAGCACTATAAAATTTATGGCATTTATCACAATAATTACGATAAATAGAACCGTGTATTTCTAAAACATTTTTACTACCACCTTTAGTATGTAATCCATCAATATTTTGTGTAATAATACATTTTAGTTTGTTTTTCTTTTCTAACTCTACTAATTTTCTATGTGTAATATTAGGTTTTACATTAAGAGAATTCATTTTTTCTCTATAAAACTTATAAAAATATTTAGGATTATCGTAAAAAAATGTATGACTAAGTATTTGTTCAGGAGGATAATCATATTTTTGATTATACAAGCCATCAACACTTCTAAAATCCGGAATACCACTTTCAGTTGATACTCCAGCGCCACCAAAGAAAACTATATTATCATTTTCATCAATAATTTTTTTCAACTTATCTATTTCCATAAAAATAACCTCTTAATCATTATACCATATATTAGCCTATTCAAATATTAATTATACGAATATATTAACATAACGAGGTGATTATTACGATAAATTGGTTTATTAATTTGAATCCTGCAATTCAAGCTTTAATTGCGACTTTATTTACTTGGAGTGTAACTATGTTAGGAGCAAGTATTGTTTTGTTTTTTAAAAAAATAAATAAAAATATTATGGATGCTATGTTGGGATTTGCTGGTGGAGTTATGATATCTGCTTCATTTTGGTCATTATTATCTCCTTCTATCGATATGGCAGAAAACTTAAATATGATTCCTTGGTTAGTTTCTTTTGTAGGATTTTTTGCTGGTGGAGTTTTACTATTTATTGGAGATAAAATATTTGATGTTTGTAGTAAACAAAGTAATAATAAATATAAAAGAATTACAATGCTCATCTCTTCAATTACTTTACATAATATTCCAGAAGGATTAGTTGTCGGGGTTGCATTTGGGTCAATTGCTTATGGATTAGAAGGCAGTACAATATTATCGGCTTGTTTATTAGCTTTAGGAATTGGACTTCAAAATTTCCCAGAAGGAACTGCAGTTTCTGTTCCACTTAGAAGAGAAGGAATGTCTAGATTTAATTCTTTTATAATTGGTAGTTTGAGTGGTATTGTTGAACCTATTTCAGGAGTTATAGGGGCAATATTAGTTACAAAAATAAGAACAATTTTACCTTTTTTACTTGCTTTTGCAGCAGGTGCAATGATATATGTTGTTGTTGAAGAAATTATTCCTGAAAGTCAAACTAACAAAAGAAAAGATTTAATGGCTTTATTTACTTTAATTGGATTTTCAATTATGATGATTTTAGATGTAGCTTTAGGATAAATATACAAAAAATAGAGAATGTTTAAATTATTTCAAGACATTTTCAAAAACTATTGACACAATATTTTTCTTTCGTGTAATTCATTTTTTTGTATTATTCTTCTTTTTTTAATTAACAAAAAACCGTTGAATTTCAACGGTATATTACTTAATGGCGGAGTAGAGAGGATTTGAACCTCCGCGCCAGTTGCCCGACCTACACCCTTAGCAGGGGCGCCTCTTCAGCCTCTTGAGTACTACTCCAAACACTACGACTATAATTTTACCTTATAATCGCCATAATGTCAAGGTGTTTTTTTTAGTTGTTTTAATTCTTAATTATTCCAAATCTTTATTATAATCGCTTGTTTGATAATTTCCAGGACAACTCAAATAAGTTTTATATTCTTTATTTTGCCCATTATAAATAACATAACCACTACATTCATTATTATTTTTAGGGTCAACCACTTTTTTAATATATCCATTTTTAACCAAATTATTTAGTTTAATTATAATAGTATCTTCTGTTTCACTATTATTATATAACTTTGCCTGTTCAGTTATTCTATCTTCCAATTCAATATAATCTCCAATATCAGTTTTATCTCCAGAGATTATAGGATCAACAATTGGTGTTTTATTTTCTTTTCCTATTAATTTATTATATAAAACAATAACAATTATTAAACAGATAAAAAAAGCTAAAATAAATAATAAAAATTCATTCAAACTCCATCCATTATTATTTAATTTTTTCATATTACACCTCTAAAATATATCTATATTACTTTCTAATTCTTTAAATCTATATAGTTTTGCTGGTCTACCATTTTTAGTGTTATTTTTATCACCAGTATCTTCTAATATATTTAAATTAATCAATTTTTTTCTAAAATTTCTTCTATCTAATTTTTTATCAAGTATTTCTTCAAATACAACTTGTAATTCTGGCATTGTAAAATCACTTGGAAATAATTTTTTTAATAATTCAACATTCGTTAATTCTTTTCTTAAATAATTGATAGTATCTTTCAAAATATCACCATGGTCATATACCATTTTTGGTAGTTCATTTATCGGAAACCAAGCTGACTCAAAATTTCTTTTATGTTTTTTTAATAATAAAGTTTGATTATCAACTAATCCAATTAAAGAATTACCTAATATTCTATCATTAGGTAGTCTATCAATCTTACTAAAAACATTACATTGTTTTAAGTAAATATTTTCTATTCCTGCCATCTCATTAATTGTATATTTAGCGCATTCTTCAATTGTTTCTGTTGTCATAAGTAAATTACTTGGTAACATCCAATATCCTTTGAATGGTTCTTCTTCTTTTCTAAACAATAAAACATTTAATTTTCCTTTAGAAATTGTAAATAAATTAACTAAAACTTCAATTTGATTAATATATCTATTATCCATTTTTTCACCTATCTCATAATTAATTATAGTAATTTTTACACAATATGTCAATTAAAAAGAGAGTTATAAACTCCCTTAATTCATTAATTCTTCTTCTAAAACTTCTAATGGTTCACTATTTATCATACTTTTTTCTAATTCATAAGTACAATCACGATATTCTCTTGCACCTGTTCCAGCTGGAATAAGTTTACCAATAATAACATTTTCTTTTAGACCATTCAAATGATCAACTTTACCATGAATTGCAGCATCAGTTAAGATTCTTGTAGTTTCTTGGAATGATGCAGCAGATAAGAATGAATCAGTTTCAAGTGAAGCCTTAGTTATACCTAGAAGTACCGGTTTACCAGTTGCAGGTATTTTTCCATTTAGAATCAAATCTTTATTAACTTCTCTAAAGTGATTTATGTTAACCATTGTTCCAACTAAGAATCCAGAATCACCACTAGTAACAATCTTAATCTTGGAAATCATACGTTTAGCAATAACTTCAACGTGTTTATCAGAAATATCAACACCTTGAGAACGATAAACTTTTTGAATTTCAGATAAAATATATTGTTGAACTGTAATAGGATCTGTTACTATTAATAATTCTTTAGGATTAATAGCACCGTGAGTAAGTCTTTGACCAGACTTAACTTCATCACCTTTGTTAACAGCTAATTTAGCGCCATAATTTGAAGTATGTTGTTTAACTTCAACGTCATTTTTAACACTGATAATAAATTTACCATTTTCTTCCACAATTTCAGATACTACACCATTTATCTCAGATATAGTAGCTTTTCCTTTCGGATTTCTTGCTTCAAATAATTCTTGAACACGAGGAAGACCTTGTGTTATATCGTCTCCAGCAACACCACCTGAATTAATTGTACGCATTGTAAGCTGAGTACCTGGTTCACCAATTGATTGAGCAGCCATAATTCCTACGGCTTCACCTAATTCAACAATTGAACCAGTTGCTAAATTACGACCATAACAATGTCTACAAACACCATTTTCACTCTTACAAGTAAGTAGTGTTCTAATTGAAACTTTTTTAATTCCAGCATCTATTATTTTATCAGCAATAGCTTCTGTAATATATTCATTTTTGTCAATAATTGTTTCTTTAGTTTCTGGATTGATAACTTTTTTATTAGTATATCTACCAATAATTCTATCTCTTAATGATTCAATAACTGTACCATCTGTATTATAGAATGTTTCAACTACAACACCTTCATCAGTACCACAATCTTCATATTTAACAATAATATCTTGAGATACATCAACTAAACGACGTGTTAAATATCCAGCATCAGCAGTTTTTAAAGCTGTGTCAACGAAACCTTTTCTGATAGCATGTGTACCTGTAAAGAATTCTGATACACTTGCTCCATCCATAAATGAAGATTTGATTGGAATTTCGTCTGGTTCACCTGTTGGTTTAGACATTAATCCACGCATACCTGCCATTTGGTTGTAGTTACTCATATTACCACGAGCACCTGAATCAATCATAATTGATATTGGATTATCTTTATTTTCTTTAACAATATTTGAAAGTTCATCAGCAATTTGGTTTTTAGCGTCATTCCAAGTACTAACAACTTTTTCATATCTCTCTCTATCAGTAATAAGACCACGTTTAAATTGTTTATTAATTTGTGCAACTTTATCAGAAGCATTATTTAATATATGTTCTTTTTCTTGAGATGGAATAATATCTCCAATACCAATTGATATACCTGATAATGTAGATTCTTTAAATCCTAAATCTTTCATTTTGTCAAGCATAATTGAAGTTTCAGTTGTGTGATATCTTTTATAAATTTGTGCAATTAATTTAGTTAATACTTTTTTACCAAAAGGTTTAACTAATTCCATTTCAGTAATTGCTTCTTTTATATTTGTTCCCATTGGTAAGAAATATTTACTTGGAGTAATTCCAGCAATATTTTCATCAGTACCTTCATTAATATATTGAAAACTGTCTGGGAATATTTCATTAAATTTTAATTTACCTACTGTAGTAACTAAATATTTTTTACATTGTTCTTCAGTAAATAATTTATGTTTAAATGATTTTGCAGGAATAGCAATTCTTGTATGTTGTGTTATTTCTCTTCTTTCATAAGCCATTAAAGCTTCATTAGGATCTTTAAATACTCTACCTTCTCCTACTTCTCCTGCTTTTTCAATAGTAATATAATAGTTACCTAAAATCATATCTTGACCTGGAGTAACAATTGGATTACCATCTGATGGTTTTAGAATATTGTTAGCACCCAACATAAGAATTCTTGCTTCTGCTTGAGCTTCTTTACTAATAGGAACGTGAACAGCCATTTGATCTCCATCAAAGTCAGCATTGAATGCTGCACAAACAAGTGGATGAAGTCTTATTGCTCTACCATCTATTAATTTAGGTTCAAATGCTTGAATACCTAATCTATGTAATGTTGGAGCACGGTTTAACATAACTGGATGTTCCTTTATTTTTTCTTCAACAATATCCCATACTCT
>CAZXOH010000072.1:0-5623 GCA_964642345.1 uncultured Muribaculaceae bacterium
ATAAGTTTAGCAAAATATAAATACTAAATAATGCAAAATATGATTAAAAATCAAGTAATTTTATTTCCCCCCCTGAAGAGTAGCCGCTCGTTTTTGTTTATAGTAATATAAATATAAATGATGAAATTTATAAAAATTTAAAATTGTTTAAATAAATTAAAAAAATTATCAAAGTTTACAACCTTGATAACTATCTCTTTTGACTAATTCTTTATCAATATCATTTAAAACGCAAAATTTTTTGATTAACCAATCTGGTTCAATTAAATCATCAATTTTAGGATCAGCTGTAATTCTATTAATTACAATTTCAGGTCTTAAATACTCTAGTTGATCACATACAATATCAATGTATTCTTCTTTAGTCAAAATTTTAAAATTTTCTTCTTTATACATTTTTTCCAATTTTGTATTTTTTAAAACTGATAACATATGAATTTTAATTCCTTGAATATCCAATTTATTTAAATATTTAACAGTTTCTATCATCATATCCTTTGTTTCATAAGGTAATCCATTTATAATATGAACAACTACATTTATATTTAAATTCCTTAATCTTTGAACACAATTTTCAAAGCAATCTAATGAATGACATCTATTAATTAATTTTGAAGTTTTTTCATGAATTGTTTGTAATCCTAATTCAATAGTTAAAAAAGTTTTTTTATTTAGTTCGTCTAAATATTTATAACATTCTTCACTAATAGAATCGGGTCTAGTAGCAATTGACAAACCAATAACATTATCTAAATTTAAAATAGTTTCATACTTTTCTTTTAAAACATTAATATCAGCATAAGTATTAGTATGCGCTTGAAAATAACCAATATATTTTCCATTAGGCCATTTTTTATGTAAAATATTTTTAATACTATTGAATTGTGTAATTAAATTATCATTAATATTTCCACCATATTCTCCACTTCCAGTATTAGAACAATAAATACAGCCACCAATACCTTTAGTACCATCTATATTGGGACAAGTAAAACCAGCATTAAGACTTATCTTAAAAACCTTAGAATTGAATTTAGTTTGATAAAAATAATTTAAAGTATGATATCTTTTATTATCTAAAGAATATTTAAATTTCATAAAATCACCAAATAATATTATACTAAAAAAATGAAAAAATAGTGAAAAAAAATAATTTTTCTTTCTATATTGTTTGGAATTTGCTATAATTGTAATGGAGGTATAATATGAACAAGAAAAGTTTATTCAAAGCATTAGCAATTGTGTTTTTAGTTTATGTAGTTCTTACATGGATTATTCCAACCGGATATTATTCTAGTGGATCTTATGTAAAAGGTGATATAACACCAATAGGATTATTTGATATTATAAGGTATCCTATAATAACACTTACTAGTTCAGTATTTGTTTTAACAGCACTAGTAATATTATTAATTGGTGGATTATATGGAGTTTTAAATAAGACAGGAGCTTATCAAAACTTAGTAGAAAAAATAGTAAAAAAATATAAAAATAAGGGGAAAACTTTCTTAATAATTACAACATTATTATTTGTAATTTTATCAAGTTTAACAGCATTAGATTTACCATTATTAATTTTAGTGCCATTATTTTCTACAATATTAATTTTGATGGGGTATAGTAAAATTACAGCTATGCTTGCAACAATTGGTTCTATTTTAATTGGTAATTTAGCATCAACATATGGTTTTAATATAGCAGGCTATATAACATATTTTACAGATGATATTAATGATTCAATTGTATATAGAATTATACTACTTATATTAGTTGTAACTTTATTATTAATTAAAATAATTAAAACATCAAAACAAAAATCAAAAGAAGAACCTATTTTATATGAAAAAATAAGTTCAAAAGAATATAAAAAATCAAAAGGTTTAGTTGTAACACTTGTTATAATGATGATTGTCTTAATAGTTGGTATGACTAATTGGGAAGAATTATTTAATATAACATTCTTCAGTGATTTATATACAAAAATAACTAGTGTTGAAATAAGCGGATATCCAATATTTAGCCTTATAATAGGTTCAATCTACGAAATGGGTAGTTGGACTAACTATGAGTTAGCATTTACTTTAATAATTGCTACATTCTTAATTGGAAAAATATATAAACTTACTTTAAAAGAAACATTTGATGCATTTTTAAACGGAATAAAAAAAATGTTACCAATTGCTATATTCGCAATGCTTGCTAACACATTATTCTTAGTAATGAATGCAACAACTACAGGATATACAATTTTCCCTACAATTGCTAATTATTTATTTGGACTATCAGATGGATTTAATGTAATTACATTTGGATTAATTTCATTTATAGGAAGTATTTTATACAATGATTTCCCATATTTATTAAGTGCTATATATGATCCAATAACAAGCCTTTACTCAAGTAGTTCTTCTGTAATGGGTATAATTGCTCAATCAATCCATGGATTAGTACAACTTATAGCACCAACAAGTGTATTACTAGTAGTTGGGTTAAGATACTTTGATATTGACTATAAAGATTGGTTTAAAAACACATATAAATTTTTATTTACCATCTTAGTTGCTGTTACAATTGTAGTAGTAATTATGTCATTAATTTAAGAGATTACACATTGTAATCTCTTTTGAATTGTGCTATAATTCTATATGTATAGTACGGAGGTTATTCTTATGGATATTGTTGAACGATGTAACAAAATTGTATCATTACAAACCGCAATATTTAAAATGATACGTAATAATGATAAAAAAAGATATTTAACTGAACAACAATTAAATAATCTTAAGAATAATTTTGCAATGACAAAAAATAGTTATACAAATGAAATAAGAAAATATGAACAATATAATTTACAATATATGTTTTTATTTGAACAATATAATTTAAAAAGAATAAATTTTGAAAATGAATTACAAATGATTGATGCTTATGATAAAAGATTAAAAAAATTATCTGAACATTTATTAACTAGGAAAGGTAATAGATTATTAGATGTAAAAAGAAGCTTCTATGAATTTAATTCATTAGTACAAAATGAATTAGTTAGAAAATATAAATTGAAGATTGAATCTTTGAAACAAAAAAAAATAATGTCTGAAAGATTTAATAATTTATTAGATTATTTAAAAATAAATAGAATTGATGAATATAATGAAAAAAAAGATTTTGCATATTCAGAAGAAGAAATTCAAAAAATCAATGACGATATTCAAAAATTAACAGAAAAAGAAATGATAATTATAAATGTTCTTAAAAATGATCATTTTGAAGTATCTGATGATGTAGCAATGTCATTAGAATTAGCTGATAGAAATATTCTTAATGTGGCTATTAAAATGTATCCTAATTTAAAGGAAAAGTTAAATCCAAACTTAAACGAAGAAAAGAAAAAAGCTGCATAAGCTTTTTTTTGTACAGGAGGTATTATCATGCAATATAAAATTGATGATTATTTGTGTAATGTTTATATAGAAAAAAAGAATAATAAAAATACTTATATTAGAGTAAAAGAAGATTTGAATATATATGTTACAACTAATTATTTTACAAGTGAAAAACAAATAATTAAATTACTAGATAATAATTATAATTATTTACTTAAAATGTTAAATAATGTTAAACACAGAAATGAAAAAAAAGAATTATTCTATTATTTAGGCAAGAAATATGATATAATACATTTAGATGGTAATATAGAATTATATGATGATAAAATTTACGTTAAAAATGAAGAAAATTTAAATAAATGGTATAAAAATCAAATAAAAAAAATCTTTAAAGAAAGATTAGATTACAATTATAATTTATTTACTGAAAATATTCCTTATCCAAATTTGAGAATAAGAAAAATGAAAACAAGATGGGGTGTTTGTAATAAAAAAACAAATACTGTAACTCTTAATTCAGAATTAATTAAATATGATATTTCAAAAATAGATTATGTAATAATTCATGAATTATCTCATTTTTTATATTTTAATCATTCTCATAGTTTTTGGAATCAAGTGGAAAAATATTGTCCAAATTATAAAAAAATTCGTAAAGAACTAAAAGATTGAGGTGATACTATGAAAAAAGCACTAAATTTATTTATGATTTTAGTATTTTTGCTTCCAACTTTTTTTGTTCCTGATGTTGCACATGCTCAAACATTAGGTGATTTAAGAAAAGAATTAGAAGAAAAACAAAAAGAATTAAAAGATAATGAAAGTAAAAAAGCTGAAACACAAACTGAAATTAATCAAGCAAATAGTGATATTGCTAGTATTAAAAATACAATAAATGAATTATATACTGAGATGGCTAATTTAGATAAAGAAATAGAACAGTTAAATCAAGATATAAAAACAAAAGAAAAAGAAATGAAAGATGTTATTAATTTTTTACAAGTATCAAATGGTGAATCTGTATATTTGGAATATACATTTGGTGCTCGTGATTTTACTGATTTTATTTACCGAACTGCTGTAGTAGAACAATTAACTAAATATAATGAAACATTAATAGAAAAATATAATAAGTCAATTGAAGAATCAAAAGAAAAACAAGAACAAATGAAACAAAAACAAGCTTCAATGGCAGAACAACAAAAGCAACTTGAATCAAAAATGGCATTATTGGGTCAAGAATTAGTTAATATTGATGCTGTTGGTATGGATATTGAAGATTCAATTGAATATCAAAAAGAAGTTATTAAATTGTATGAATCAAAGGGATGTAAAGATAATGAAGATATTGCTACATGTGGTAGAAAAGTGCTTCCTCAAGGTACGGCATTTTATCGACCTACTGAATCTGGTGTAATTACAAGTGAATGGGGTCCAAGAGATTTATTAGGTAGAAGTTGGCACGAAGGAATAGACGTTGGAGTAGGAGTTGGAACTGTTGTTTATGCAGTTGGTAATGGTATGGTAGCAGGTGTAGTAAGATATAATTGTGGTGGCAATATGGTTGTTGTTCATCATAGTATCAATGGAAAAAATTATACTTCTGTTTATGCCCATTTATCAAGTGTTAGTGTAAGTAAAGGACAAACAGTTGATAGAAATACGATTATAGGATATTCTGGTGGTTCAGCTGGAGGATATGATGTATGTACAACAGGGCCTCATTTACATGTTACAATAGCAACAGGTTTATTCTGGGTTGATTATTATGATTGGACAACTGAATTAAATGTAACTTATTCAATTAATCCTCGAACAGTTATTAATTTTCCATCAGGATTATATAATAGATGGGATGATCGAATTACAGCATATTAGACAAATTTTTTGAAAATTATTTGTTAAAATATTGTTATGAAGGTTAAAATATTTGATTGTGAGCACGAAAAAGATTTAGAAGCAGAAATAAACAAATTATTAGATGAAGTAGATGTAATTGATATTAAATATCAAGTTTCTACTAGTGTTTGTGGTGAGGAGCAAATATATTGTTTTTCGGCTCTTGTAATTTATAAAGAAGATTAGTTTCTTCTTTTTTAATGTTTTAAAAAGTTGAAAATAATTTGTAAAAAACCGAACAAAATTTCTATCTTGACAGAAGTGCCTGGAGGGGGGTATGATGTATATAGAAAGTAGGAGGATTATGAAAAAAGGATTTACATTAATTGAACTATTAG
>CAZXOH010000073.1:0-5567 GCA_964642345.1 uncultured Muribaculaceae bacterium
AAATATATCGATTAATATTCTATCATATCTTTTATTGTTTTCATCTATTTTTCGTACTACAAATTTCGACAAAAAAACTTCATAATAAAAGCATATGAAAATTCATATGTTCTATTTTTTAATAAAATTATTTCAAATATTGTTTTAAAAATTCTCCAGTATAACTTTCTTTAACTTTAACAATGTCTTCTGGTGTACCTTTAGCAACTACACTTCCTCCACCATCTCCACCTTCTGGACCTAAATCTATTATATAATCAGCTATTTTAATTACATCCAAATTATGTTCAATTACTAAAACAGTATCACCGTTATCTACTATTCTATTTAAAATAACTAATAATTTTTTTATATCATCTATATGCAATCCAGTTGTTGGTTCATCTAATATAAATAAACTTTTACCAGTTGGTTTTTTTTGTAACTCTTTGGCAAGTTTAATTCTAGCAGCTTCACCACCTGACAATGTTGTTGAAGATTGACCTAATTTAACATAAGAAAGTCCCACATCCATTAACATTTGTAATTTGTTTTTAATTTTAGGAAAATTTTCAAAAAATTCAATTGCTTCTTCTACTCTCATTTCTAAAACATCATAGATACTTTCTCCTTTAAATTTGACTTCTAATGTTTCACTATTATATCTAGTTCCATGACAAACTTCACATGGAACATAAACATCTGGTAAAAAATGCATTTCTATTTTTTTTACACCATCTCCCCAACAAGCTTCACATCTTCCTCCTTTTACATTAAAACTAAATCTACTTTTATCATAGCCTCGTATTTTAGCTTCTTTAGTTTCTGCAAAAACATCTCTAATATCATCAAAAACACCAACATAAGTTGCTGGATTGGATCTTGGAGTTCTTCCAATCGGAGCTTGTGAAATATCAACTACTTTATCAATATTTTCTAAGCCTTTTACTTCTTTATGTTTACCTGGTTTCTCTTTAGTTTTATATAAATTATTACGCGCTACTTTATATAATATTTCATTAATTAAAGTACTTTTACCACTTCCTGATACACCCGTTACACAAGTTAAAGTACCTAATGGAAATTTAACATTAATGTTCTTCAAATTGTTTTCTTTAGCACCCTTTATTTCAATAAATTTTTTATTGCCTTTTCTTCTTGTTTTAGGAACTTCTATTTTTAATTCTCCAGTTAAATATTTACCAGTTAAGCTATTAGGATTTTCCATTACTTCTTTTGGGGTTCCACAGGCTACCACTTCACCACCATGAATACCAGCCCCAGGTCCTATATCAACTAAATAATCAGCAGCTAACATAGTATCACTATCATGTTCAACTACTATTAACGTATTGTCTAAATCTCGCATTTCTAATAATGAATTTATTAATCGGTTATTATCTCTTTGATGCAATCCAATGCTAGGTTCATCTAAAACATATAATACACCAGATAATCTAGAACCTATTTGAGTCGCTAAACGAATTCTTTGTGCTTCACCACCTGATAATGTTCCAGCACTTCTAGATAAAGTTAAATATTCTAATCCAACATTAATTAAAAATTTAAGTCTTTCTAATATTTCTTTAATTATTAATTTACTTATTTCTTGTTGTTCTTTATTTAATTTCAAATTAGATAAAAAATCATATAATTCTTTAATACTAAGTTTAGTAATTTCATAAATATTTTTTTTACCAACTAATACTGATAAAACACTACTATTTAATCTTGCTCCTTTACAAGTTGGACAAGTATCTTCTGTCATATAATTTTCTATCCATTCTCTAATCCAAGTACTTTTAGTTTCAACATATCTTCTTTCTAAATTCGTTATAATTCCTTCAAACATATCTTTTGTTTTTCTAATGCTACCATTTTTAGATATATATTTAAATTCTAATATTTCATTAGTCCCATATAATAAAATGCTTAATTTTTCTTTTTCTAACTTACTTACAGGAATATTTAAATCAATATCAAAATGTTCAGCCAAAGTATTTATTTGAGTCGTTATTATATTACCATCCTCGTCTAAATTTATTACTTTAATAGCGCCTTCATTAATTGATAATTCTCTATTAGGTATTACTAAGTTTTCATCAATTTTATATTTTATTCCAAGTCCCTTACAGTCTGGACAAGCACCATATGGAGCATTAAATGAAAACAATCTTGGTTCTAATTCTGGTAAACTAAAATCACAATCAGGACAGGCATATTTTTCACTCATCACAAATTTATGGGAACCTATTACTTCAATTTCTACTTTGCCACTACTTAGTTTTGATGCCGTTTCAATTGAGCTATATAATCTACTACGGATGCCATCTTTAATTATTAATCTATCTATAATTACACTAATGTAATGCTTTTTATTTTTTTCTAATTCAATCTCTTCAGTTAAGTCATAATCATTTTCATCAACTTCAACTCTTGCATAACCATCTTTTAATAATTTAGTAAATAAATCTTTAAATGTTCCTTTTTCTCCATAAATAACAGGACTTAATATTTTAATTTTAGAATTTTCTTCTAAATTTAATACTTGATTAGTCATTTCTTCAATACTTTGACTACTTATTGGTTTATTATGTATAGGACAATAAGGAATACCAATTCTAGCATATAATAATCTTAAATAATCATATATTTCAGTTACAGTTCCAACAGTACTTCTTGGATTTTTACTTGTAGTTTTTTGGTCAATACTTATTGATGGTGATAAACCTTCTATTGAGTCAACATTTGGTTTTTCTGAACCGCCTAAAAATTGTCTTGCATAACTACTTAGTGATTCAACATATCTTCTTCTTCCTTCTTCATATATTGTATCAAATGCTAAAGAAGATTTACCACTTCCTGATACACCTGTCATAACGATTAATTTATTTTTTGGTAATTCAATATTAATATTTTTTAAATTATTTTCTCTCGCACCTTTTATTATAATTTTATCCATAAAACACCTCATCATTTATTATAGCACAATTTAAGAAAATTATATTATTCAATCAATTTTATGAATTTAAAAAAAAGAAAGTTTATTTCTTTTTTACAAATATAACAGAATCATTTGAATCACATTGTATTTTTCCTAATAAAATATCATTTTCTAAAAATTTATTTACTACTTTTATAAATCCCTCAGGTTTAATTGAACCATATAAATAATATAATTGAATTAGTGCTTCATTATTTAAATAAGGTAATAAATCATTATATATTTTAAAAACTATTTCTTCTGAACCCAATCCTATTGCAATATAATCCAATACATTTGATAGTATTACTCTATCATATTTTTTATTATTTTCTAAATATTTTGATATTTCTAATATATTTCCTACTTTAAAATTAATAGTTTTTTCTTTTAAAATATTTTGCAATTTACAATAATTTTCATCATTTTTTAAATATAAATTCATTTTTTTTAAATCATAATATGTAAATATATCATCAAAATATGAAAATTGTTTTAATGTAATTACATTTTGAATTAATTCTTTTCTTGATAATGATAATATTAATTTTCTTTTTAAATTATAAAAATATTCAACTTGTTCGTTAATGTCAAAAATAGTAACATCAGAAGCACCTAATAATAAACTATTTAATGCTTGATCACAAGAAGAACCAAGTGTTAAAACTGATTTATTTTTTATGTCCATTTTTGTGATATACCCACTTATTGTTTCTGTTGTAAATGGATAAATTTTTTGAAATTCATTCATATAAATCCCCCTTTTAATAATGTATATTATATAAAAAAAATAAAATTTGTCAAATTAAAAGAGATTTCATGAAATCTCTTAGAATACTCTTTTTCTTAAAATTGGAGGTAAGTCAGAATCATCATTATCATCAACTGAACTAAATACTTCCTTTTTTTCTTCTGCTACATGAGCATGTTGCATCGTATCTTTTTTATCTTCAAATCCAGTTGCTATAACAGTAACAATAATTTCATCATTTAAATTTTCATTAATTACAGCACCAAATATTGTATTAATATCAGTATTAGCACTTGCTCTAATTACTTCTGCTGCTTCTTCAACTTCAAATAAAGTTAAGTTTGAACCACCTGTTACGTTAATAATAGCATCAGTAGCACCACTAATACTTGTTTCTAATAATGGACTAGAAACAGCTTCTCTTGCAGCTTCAGTTGCTCTATTTTCACCTACACCCATACCAATTCCAATAAGGGCATTTCCTCTTTTTTCCATAACAGCTTTAACATCAGCAAAGTCCAAATTAATTAATCCAGATACAGCAATTAAGTCAGATATTGATTGAACACCTCTTCTTAAAACATTATCTACTTCTTTAAATGATTCTAATAATGGTGTTGATTTATCAATAATTTCTCTTAATTTGTCATTTGGAATAACAATTAAAGTATCAACGTGTTTTTTTAATTCTTCTATTCCAGCTAAAGCTTGTTCCATTCTTTTTTTACCTTCAAATGAGAATGGTTTAGTAACAATTCCCACTGTCAATGCACCCATTCCTTGAGCAATATCAGCGATGACTGGAGCAGCTCCTGTTCCTGTTCCACCACCCATACCACAAGTTATGAATACCATATCAGCACCTTGTAAGGCAGATTCAATTTCATTTCTTGATTCTAATGCAGATTCTTTTCCAATTTCAGGTTTTCCTCCAGCACCTAATCCACTTGTTAATTCAGCGCCTATTTGTATTTTTACAGGTGCTTTAGAGTTATTTAATACTTGTAAATCTGTGTTTGCAACTATAAATTCTACTCCTTTAACTCCTGATTCAATCATTCTATTAACGGCATTATTACCTCCGCCTCCAGCACCAATAACTTTAATTTTAGCTAATTGATCCATTTCTAATCCAAACATAATAATCCTCCCTATTCGTTGAAAAAGTAACCAAATACTTTTCCTAACATTGATTCATTTGAAATATTTATTAAATTCTTTTTAGTAGACGATAAAACTTCCATATCTTCTCTACTAATTAGTGAAAAATATTTTCCTTTTAATTTTTGTTTGCTTATAAAATAAGCAATGTTCCCTACTGCAGCTGAAAATTTATTGTTTCTAAGTCCTATAAGATGAATATCTGTTACTCTTGCTTTTTCGCTTAAAACATCTTCTGCAATTATGGAAAAATTATTCATACTACTAGTTCCACCAGTTATTAGTATATAATCTACTTCACGATTTGTCAAAACATTTATTTCTTTTCTAGCTAAAACTAGTATTTCTTCTAATCTTGCTTGGACTACTTCTGAAACTTCAAATTGATTGATTTTTATTTCTTCTCCTAATTTATTTGTTAATTCATAATAATCGGTTTTACTTGCATATTTTTTATGAGCAAGCGCAAAATTTTCTTTTACCATTCTGGCATCTTCTGGTTTTAGTTTATATATATAGGCAATATCGCTATCAACATTTTTTCCGCCAACACTAATCATTGAGTTATTAACAATTATCCCTTTATTATATAATGATACTGAAGTAGTTTCATGTCCAATATTAATTACAGCTCCTACTTTTTCTTTAACAACTTTGTCTTTAATTGAATTAACATCACCAATACTGTTTAGT
>CAZXOH010000074.1:0-5524 GCA_964642345.1 uncultured Muribaculaceae bacterium
ATTTCGCATCCAGTCCTAAAAGAATTAATATTCATGCATTAGATCCTGCTATAATAGCAGCAAAATTAAGTTTATCAGTAAGTACTGAAGACATTGATTTAAAAGGAATTATTGAGAATACAAAATATGGAAAAGATGGTATAGGTGGAATTAGAACAAAAGGAACTATGTATGTTGGTTATCCAAGATAGGAGGAAAATATGACAATAGATAGTATAAAAGAACAATTAAATAATTATTTAGGAAGTAAAATAACAATTAAATATAATTTGGGAAGAAATAAATTTGAAAAATATGATGTTGTTTTAAAAGAATTATATAGTAATATTTTTTTAGTTGAATTAGATAATGAAATAATTAAATCATTTTCATATTCGGATGTGATAACAAAAACAATAAAAATTGATTATTAACTTGCAATTATAAAAATAATATTATAAAATAAAATTAGATAAATACTTAAAAGAACGAGGAGTGATAAGCATGGAAATAACATCTGTTAACATTTATCTAAAAGAAAATTCAAGAATGAAAGGACTAGCTTCAGTAACACTTAATGATTGTTTTGTTATTAGAGACATAAGAATAATTGAAGGTGATAATGGTTTATTTGTAGCAATGCCTAGCAAAAAGAAAGCCAATGGGGAATATAAAGATATTGCTCATCCAATTACACAAGAATGTCGAAAAATGTTTGAAGATGCAATAATTAATGCATATAAAGAAGAATTAAAAAATGAAGCTCTAAATATAGATTAATTAATCTATATTTTTCATATTTAAGTTATTAATAAAATTTTTTTTAAAAGATTTGTCAAAAATGTTAAATAAATTAGTAATTTGAATTTAATAGTATGGACTGGAACTTCAAATGTAGATAATAAAGGCAGATATATTATATAGAAACAAGTTGTTTTAATATCAAAGCAAATGAAATATTATGTTATTTTGATTTCAATAAAGAAAATTCTATATATAAAGAAGAATATGAATTTAATCTTAATATAATAGGTATGTTTGAGTATATCAAAAAATGATTATGATATTATGCAGGATTTTATTAGTAATATAAGTAATAATATATTAAGAAATTAATTATATAAAAGGACTAGAATAGAATGTGCCATTAATAGTTTTAAAAATAGATGATTGGTATAAATTCTTGGATAATGAGTATAATGTGGTTGCGCATAATTGGTAGTGTGAATATAAAAAGATTAAAAAGTAATAATTTTTAGACTAGTCAAGAATGACTAGTCTTATATTATAAAAAAATTACATTATTTGATTATATTGTTAATAATTTTTCATATAATTCATTAGGAGGAAAAAATATGGACAAGGATATTGTAAATTATAATCATAGTATTACACTTAATGAAAGAAAAAACATTGTAATATCAGGAGTAAAAAAAATAGAAAGTTTTGACAAAGAAGAATTTTTACTAGAAACAAATATGGGTTTTTTAATAATAAAGGGGAAAGAATTAGAAATAATAAAATTAGATACATATCAAGGAGTTGTATCAATAAAAGGAACATTTAGTAGTTTAAATTATATGGAAAACATAAATAAAAAAGAAAAAGAAGAATCTATTTTTAGTAAATTATTTAAATGATATTAGAAATTCAAATTAAAAGTCTATTTTTCTCTTTTTTATTTGGAATTTATTTTTCTTATATAATTAAAATTAACTATAAATTTATATTACCTTTAAATAAATTTTTTAGAATAATTGGAACACTTTTATTAATATTTTCAAATGTTCTAATTTATTTTTTAATATTATTAAAAATAAATTATGGATTATTACATATATATTTAATTTTAATGATAATTTTAGGAGTGTACATAGAACATCTTTTAAATAAGTTAATTGTAAAATATATTAAAAAATGATATAATTTGTTTGGTAGGTGATGATGTGAAAAAAAAAATAACTAAAGCTAGTAAAAAAAGATTATTTATATTTGGAACATTGTCAGTCTTTATAATAGGATATTTTATATTTATGCTTGCAATATATATATATAACATTGGAAGTTTAACAATAAAAAAAGAAAACCTAAACAATAATTTAACAGAGTTAAAACGAGAAGAAAAAATATTAACAAATGAAATAGAAAAATTACAAGATCCAACTTATATTGCTAAATACGCAAGAGAACACTATGCATATTCAAAAGATGGAGAATATATAATAAAAATCAACGATGAAGAAGAAGAGACAGAAGAAGAAACATTTAAAATAAATATCGATTTAAAATATTTAATTTATGGCGGAATTTTATTATTAATATTAATTATATTTATAATTAAAAAGAAAAAATAATACGAAATGTATTATTTTTTATAATTTGAAATCTTTAGTGTCTTCATCTTCCATATCTTTTCCGTCAAAATAAGTTTTAGTTTTATATCTGCTTATTTTAGCAATAATATTTGATGGAAATTTTTTTACTAATTTATTATAATCAGTAATTATATCATTATAATATTTTCTAGCAGCTGCAATTTCTGATTCAGACTCAAATAAACCTAATTCAATTTTTAAGAAAGATTCAATATTTTTTAATTCATCATAATTTTCTTTGTAACGATTAAATTCGTTAATTGCATCATATAATTTACGATCTAAATCAAAATTACTTATTTTCATTGTTTTTAATTCATCTATAATATTAAGAACTTCTGTTTCTTTAGTATTAGCTTTAATAATTTCAATTGACTTATTTAATAAATCAAATCTTTTCCTTAAAGTAGTATCAATAAAAGCTTCTGCCTCATTAATTCTAATAATATAATTTTGATAATTATTGTAAACACTAACATACCATATTAATATTAAACAAATAGCTATAATAATGACTAAAATATATTCAAAAGTCATATCCCTCACCCATTATCATTATAGCAAAATTCGACATATTAATCTATAATTTTTTTAGAAATTTTTGACATAATTTATTTTTTCATCAAAAGTGATAAAATCAACATAAATCATAAGTAATAAAAGCCATTTACCAGTTGATGGTTCACTTAATATTATGTGGTCCCTACCAGATTGTTCAATAATTCCTGAGAATTCACGGTCCTTAAACTCTTCAGAATCAGGAAAAGTCATATGAACTGTTACTTTCTTTCCTTTATTCATTCTTAATATGTTTTCAATATAAGATTGTTCAAAAGGTACATCATTAGTTGGTATAGTTTGTTGGTTAGGAACTACATTATTTCCAGTATAAATTGGTTGACCTGGAAAAACATTTTGATCAAAATATCCATTCATAAAATCATCCTCTCTTATAAATATTATTTTTAAATATTCTGTAATATTCATAAAAGTAGAATTTAGTATTAAATAGTACTTTATAAACTAAATTTTTGGTGATTTATTCAGTTTTCATAGTCGGGATTAAATTTTCATTAATTTCACTTAAAGGTTGAGTTCCCTTTATATAATATAAAACTTTTTTGTTTTTATCATTATCGGTAGCAATTTCTCCCGTAATAGGATTAACTAAAACTCCTACAACATTATTTGGTTTTTCATACCAGTTGTCTTGTTTTTCTTTTAAATAATCTTCCATTATTTCAGCCCATATAACTTTCATTGTACTTCCATCTTTAACATCTGTATTTCTATTATCATCATATCCCATCCAAATTCCTAATATAGCATCTTTATTGTATCCAAATATTAAATGATCAGTATTGGTAGTTCCAGTTTTTATAGCATATTTTTTAGTTAATCTAGGTTCTATAGTTATACAAGTAGGTGAATTATAATCAATTAATTCTTTTGAATAACTTCCTGTTAATAATTCATTTAAAATATATACATTACTTTTATTTAAAATACTTTTCTTTGTTTCTTTGAATTCATATAAAACATTTCCATTTATATCTTCTACTTTTTCAATGAAGTGTGGTGTAATTAAATATCCCTCATTAGCAAAGCTACTATAGGCTCTCATCATTTCTAAAATGCCTATTTCATTAGTACCAAGCGCTAACGAAGGTAAAGCTTCTAATTTTGTTTCAATTCCAAGCCTTTTGGCCATATCTACTAAAGTTTCTTCTTCTAAAAAAATATGAGTTTTTACAGCATATATATTATCTGAATAAGCAATCGCAGCTGCCATGCTTATGGGTTTGTTAGCGTATATGTTTCCATAGTTATTAGGACTATATGTTTTATTATTACCTAAATTAAATGTTGTTTTTTCACTTGTAAAAGTTGAAGAAGATGTAAAACCATTTTCTAAGGCTGCATAGTATAAAATTGGTTTTATAGTAGAACCTACCTGCCTTTTTGAATCGGTTACTCTATTAAATTCACTTTTACTATAATCTTTACCACCAGCTATAGCTTTTATTTTTCCATTTTTAGGATCCATTAAAACAGCTGATATTTGTAATTCATTATCATTATCAATGTTTTCTTTGATTTTATTTTCTAAAATTTTTAGTGCATTAGTATCTAAGTTAGTGTATATTTTAAGACCGCCAGTTTTTAAAAAAGAAGTAGGAATACTATTGATTGTTTCTAGTTCTTTTAATACAGCATCTTGATAGTACATTAATATTGAAGATTTTTTTTCATTTTTTGAACCAATAAATGTTAATTCGGTATTATAGGCTTCATTCATTTCACTTTCAGTAATATATTTGTTTTTTACCATTGATTCTAAAATTAATTTTTGTCTTTCTTTTGCTTTTTTGTAATTAGATATTGGTGAATAGTTAGTTGGTGATTTTGGAATACCTGCTAAAATAGATGCTTCTGCTAAAGATAAATCTTTGGCACTTTTTCCAAAGTAATAATTACTAGCATTTCCAATTCCAAATATTCCTCCATAGTTTATAGTATTTAAGTATCCTTCAAGGATTTCATTTTTATTATAGTGCGTTTCTAATCTCATTGTTAAAAAAGCTTCATCAATTTTTCTTTTCCAACTTTTTTCAAAATCTAAAAATAAGTTTTTAGCATATTGCTGACTTATAGTGGAAGCTCCTTGCAGATTTTTTCCGTTTATAATATTTGTAAACATTGCTTTTATTATTCTTAAAAAATCAAATCCATGATGTTTATAAAATTTTTTATCTTCAATTGATATAGTTGCATTAACTAAACAAGGAGATATTTTATCTATACCTATCCATTCATCATTAATTCCTTCAAATAAGTTTTTTTTATTATCATACATATAAAAACTATTCGCACTTGTAATTGGCAATTTATCCAATGATTTTGCATATAAATATATTCCGGCATATCCTAAAAATAATAAGATAATGGTGATTGCTATAATTTTAAATAAATTTTTTAACTTTTTTATAGGAATCACCTCACTATATTTATTATTGATAAAAAAAGGTAAAATATAACAATTTATTTAAAATAATACTTAAAAAATATAAATTAATTAAAAAATTTATTTTAAGTTTTTGTCGGAATTTGTAGTACGAAAAAAAGATGAAAATAATAAAAAATATGATAGAATATAAAACGATATATTT
>CAZXOH010000075.1:0-5515 GCA_964642345.1 uncultured Muribaculaceae bacterium
GTATTTACAATTTTAGTTAATGACCTATATCCTAATTTTTCTTTAAAATAAGTAAATAAATCTACATTAGAACCAGCAAAAGAAAAAATAGCTTGCCAATCATCTCCTACTGCTGTTATTTTTGCATTACACTTATACGCTAAAGTCTTAATTAATTCAAATCTTTCTAGAGAAATATCTTGGTATTCATCAACAATAATATATTTATATTTAAAATCTACATTCTTTGTATTAATAATTTTAATAGACTTAATAATCATATCATCAAAATCAATCATATTATGATTATTTAAATAGAAATAATATTTAAAATATATTGGTTTAACACATTTAAGAAATAATTTTGTTCTTTTATCTTCTACATTATTTATTAAGTAATCAATATCATCTTTATTATAATTATTTAATTTCATATTTGAGATAAAATTTTGGGTTAAAGAAATAAATTTAACAAAATATTCATTTTCTTTACTATCAAATAATTTATTAAAAACAGCAATTGAATCTCTTCTTTTTAAAATAAAACCATTTTTAATTAATATTTCCTCTAGATGTTCCAATAAAGACCTACCATCATTAAATTTAGAAAAAGTATAAACTAACTTCGTATTATTTATTTTATGTAATTCAATTTTTTGTTTGATTTCTTCTTTATATTTATCTAAACCTTTTTTATTATATAATTCCGATGTTCCATTTTCATTAATACCAAAATGTTCTAAATAAATTATATTTTCACCTTGAGTAATGGTAAAATCAGGACAATATATTTTGTTGTTAGGTAAAAAATTAGGATATCTTTTTTCATATTCATATTCAATTCCATATAAGTAAAGAAAATTAGCTATTTCAACTTCTTCTTTAGATCTAACTTTTTCACCAGTAATAGTTTTCTCTTTATTTTTTCTTGTCTTAATAGTATTGTTGTTATATCCTTCTAAATCACCCTTAATTGTATTAAATAATTGATTTTTTTGATATAAACAATATTCTTTATGAGTTTTAAATTTTTTAATATCATCACTTTCGCCAAGATAAAGTGTTAAAAAGTCAAGAACATTTTTTAATTCAAATTCATTTTTATAAATTTCTTCTTTTAAATAATTCATAAAAAAATCTTGTTTTTTACTATCTTCAATTATTTCATATTTTTCATTACTATTTTTTAATATAATATCTAACCCTAATTTGTGAAAAGTTGTAACATTTATATCAATATTAAAATACTTTAATAATTTTTCTTTTAATTCTTCAGTATTTTTTTTAGCAAAAGAAATTGCTAAAATTTCGTCTTCGTGAATTTCTTTAATATCAATTAAATATTTAATTTTAGCCATCATCGTTGTGGTTTTTCCACTTCCGGCTCCTGCAATAATTAGATTATAATCTTCATCTTTTAAAATCGCCATTCTTTGTTCTTCATCTAATTTTATATTCTTATCCATATTAATAAAAATATTATCAAAATAATCTTTATATTCTAAAAGTTTTTTATTGATATATTTTTTATTATGTTGTTTAATTTCTCCTAAATTTTTAATATAATCTAAATTATTATCTTCTACTACTTTTTTATTTAAATATACATCTTCATTAAATATATCTATCATAAAAGCACCTTTCTTACTATAAAAAAATTATAACAAATTTAAAAAAGATGTACAATATGTATGTATATTTTTTTAAAAGAAATACAATATATAAATGGGTGATGAAAATGAAAAAAAATAATAAAAAACAAATGCAATCAATTAAAAATTGCAAAAAAACAGATGTAAAAAGTTGTAATAAAATAAAAGATTCAAAGAAGATCACTGGTTTCGATGATTCTAAATCTTTTGAATTGGATAAAAACAACGATAATTCATTTGAAGTAGAATAATTACCCATTTAAAAGAGAGATAAACTCTCTTTATTTAATGAAATAAAATTGAATTTATAACTATAAATAAACAACCAATAATAAAAGCTATTAAAGTCTTTTTATATTTTTTATATTTAAATGACAAAGGTAATAATTCATAACAAGAAATGTGTGTCATAATTCCAGCTATTGCTGCAAATAATAAACCTAAGTTTATATCATTAATAATTGATTTTAAAAATAAAAATGCAAAAATTGCCCCAAAGAATTCTGAAATTCCAGAAATAAATGTATAAAATATGGCTTTTTTGCGACTATTTGTGGCGTAATAAATTGGTAATGATATAGTTATACCCTCTGGGATATTATGAGCCGCTATTGCAATTGCTAAAGTAATTCCTAAAGTAATATCATTACTACACGTAATAAATGTTATTATTCCTTCTGGAATATTATGTAATATAATAGCTAACATGCTAACAACTCCAACTCGATATAATTCATCATTGCTAGGTAAAAATTTATCTATTATCATTGATAAAATAATTCCTATATTAATAAAAATCAATATTAACAAAATTGAAAAAAAACTATTATATGTTTTATTTAGTAGATTAAATGCTTCAGGAATTAAATCAGTAATTGATACTGTAATCATTACACCAGCTGCAAAAGCTAAAGAATAAATAATTATATTTTTTTGTTTTTTAATGAAAATTAAAATACCACCTAATAATGTAGAAATACTTGCTAAAAAAGTTAATAAAAAAGACATATAATCACCATTTAATTATATGTCTTTTATTAATCCTTTATAATATTTCCAAGCAAGAATTTTTATAATCGCATTATTAATTAAATCTTCACTTATTTCATCATTATTTAAAGCATTTTTTATATCATTTATACCTGAAACATAATCAGTAATAATAATTAAATCATTGCCTGCTTTTAAAGCCATTACACTTGGTGATTCATTAATATAATTTGTTATCCCAGACATTGCCAAATCATCAGTCATAATAATGCCACTAAATTTTAATTCATTTCTTAAAATTTCATGAATATTTTTAGATAATGATGCTGGAACATTTTCAATATTTACAATAATATTATGAGAAACTAGTATTGCTTCAACACCATCATTTATTCCTTGAATAAAAGGAATAAAATCATTTTTTTTAAATTCATCTAGTGTTCGATTATCTATAGCAACACCAGTATGAGTATCTACATTACTACCATATCCAGGAAAATGTTTTAAAACATTGCTAACTTTTGTTTTTTCACTAGCATTAATTACAGTTTTAATATATTCCTTTGTATAATTACAATTTTTTCCAAAAGATCTGCTATACATATAATCATTTGGATTAGTAGAAATATCGGCTACAGGAGCTAAATTTACATTAATTCCTAATTCATATAATAAATTATTTTTTTCTATTGTATCTTTTTTTATTAGATCAAATCCGCCCTCATTGTATAATTCTTGACTTGATTTAAATTTTGAATCTCTTAAATTTTTATTATTACTTATTCTTACAACTTCTCCACCCTCTTCATCAACGGCTATTAAAAGGGGAATTTTGCTTACATTTTGCCAAGAGTCAATTTTATTTTTTAATTCATCTTTTGTTAAACTTTTTGTATCTTTACCAAATAATATGTACCCACCAAATTGATATTTTTTTACTTCTTCCAAACTATTATCAGGAACTCTTACTAAAAATAATTGGGCTATCTTTTCATCAATTGTCATTTTATTCATCAATTCACTGGCTTTATTATAATAATCTTCAAATAGTTCTTTTTCTTTAGTATCTACTATTTTTTCATATTTTTCTTCTTTTCTATTACAAGAATCATAAACAAAAAAAGAAAAAATAATTACTACACATGTTAATATAGCAAAAATTTTCTTCATTTTTATTCTCCATTCAATTTATTTAGTATACTTTTTCCAGCAACTTGTTCAACATTAAAATTATCAGCTATTGTTGCTCCAATATCAGCAAAACAATTTAAGTCATCAATTCTTCCAGTTTTTTTAAGTTTTTTAGAATAAAATACAATTGGAATATTTTCTCTTGTATGATCTGTTCCTTTATATGTTGGATCATTTCCATGATCCGCTGTAATTATCATTAAATCATCAAATTTTAAATAATTTATTATTTCGGGTAATTTATCATTAAATTCTTTTAAAGCCATATAATAGCCTTCTCTATTTCTTCTATGACCATATTTAGAATCATAGTCATTCAAATTAGCAAAGCATAAACCATTAAAGTCAGATTTTAATGTTTCAATTATTTTTTCAATACCATCAGTATTATCTTTTGCTTTAGTACTTTTTGTTATTCCACAATTATTAAATATATCACTTATTTTTCCTATTGCTACTACATCATAATCATTTTGTTTTAATTTGTCTAAAACAGTATCATGAGCTGGATTTAAAGCATAATCATGACGATTTGATGTTCTTGTAAAATTATCTTTATTGGTTCCAATATAAGGCCTTGCAATTACTCTTCCCACTTTCCAATCATCTTTTAATGTTAAAATTCTAACTTTATCACAAATTCTATATAATTCTTTTAAAGGAATAACTTCTTCATGTGCTGCTATTTGTAAAACAGAATCTGCAGATGTATAAACAATTAATTCACCTGTTTTTAATTGTCTTTCTCCTAATTCTTTTATTATTTCTGTTCCACTTGCTACACAATTACCAATTACTTTTCTTCCACTTATTTTTTCAATTTCATTAATCAACTCATCAGGAAATCCATTCATAAATGTTTTAAATGGTTCTTTTGTAATTATACCCATCATTTCTGAATGACCAGTCAAAGTATCTTTCCCATTACTTTGTTCTATTCCTTTTGAATAAATACTTATTGTTTCATCATCTGTATTATTTAATAAATTATAATATCCTAATTTTTTAAAATTTTCTAATTCGGCATGCCCTTCTACAGCATGTCCAAATGTATTTGTTCCTAAATCATCATATTTTTCTGCGTCTTTAGCAGCTCCAATTCCTACTGAATCTAATACTATTAAAATTATTCTTTTAAACATAATTTCCTCCTTTTACTCATTATGTGGGTGACTTTTTTCATAATTTTCTTTTATGAATTTATTAGAAATATTTGTATATATTTGTGTCGTAGAAATATCACTATGTCCAAGTAATGTTTGAACACTTCTTAAATCTGCACCATTTTCTACCATATGTGTTGCGAATGAATGTCTTAAGGAATGAGGTGAAAAATTTTTTTTAATGTCTTTTTTTATTGCTAAAGATTTTATTGTTTTAAAAAATGCTTGTCTAGATATTTTTTCACCAAAACAATTTAAAAATAAATAATTATTTATTTTTTTTAAGAATTGTTTTCGATATTCATTTATATATTTATCTAAATAATAAGTTGTTATTTCATCAAATGGAATTTTTCTTTCTTTGTTTCCTTTCCCATTTACAATTACACAAGAATTATTTAAATTAATATCTTCCATTTTTATGTTAATTAATTCACTTATACGCATTCCAGTAGCATACATTAATTCAAGCATTGCTTTATTACGATAATCATACTTATTGTTAAGTTCTATATTTAAAAGATTGTCAATTTCTTCTTT
>CAZXOH010000076.1:0-5338 GCA_964642345.1 uncultured Muribaculaceae bacterium
CATCATTTTTTCTTTGATTTTTTGTTGTAATTTTTCTTCGTTTTCTTCTAATTCTGATATATTAAGACCATAATTGGAAATTTCTAATTTTATTTTTTTTGCTTCTTCATCTTTTCCTTCACGCATTAAATTTCCAATTAAAGAACTTTTTTTATTTTTTTCAGCTCTTAAATCATCTGCTTGTTGTTTTGTTTCTCTAAATTTTAAATCTAATTCATAAACTTCATCAACTAATGGTAATTTATTATCTTGAAATTTTTTCTTAATATTTTCTTTTACTAATTCTCTATTTTCTCGAATTAATTTTATATCTATCATTTCTATCCTCTCATTTCTAAAATATTATTGATTTTTTGATAATTTTTAATATATTTTTTTTCTAATCTTTTTCTTACATTTTTATCTAAAAAAGCTAATCTTTCCTTATTCATATTATGCATCATATCTACTTTTTTAACTTTGATTGCTAATAAATTATTGCTATTAATAATTGAATTAATATATTCATCGTAACTCATTTCTTTATTTTTCGTAAGTAAAGATACTGCATCAACTACATTTTTAGGAAATTTTAATGCTAATAAAACTTTTTCATCAACATATGTATCTTCTATTACATCATGTAGTAATCCTACTACTTTCTCTTCATATGTTTCAAGATGATCACTTACATAATATAAATGTTCAATGTAAGGATGACCTTGTTTATCAGTTATGCCTTTAAATAATTCATTTACTAAGATTAGTGCTTTATCAATTAAATCATCTTCCATTTTTACTAATTCTATTTTTTTCATTTCCATAATTTAAACCTCCCCAAATATGTAAAAAAAGACTAAATACAGGAGCAAAATATGCGGTACCATCCTAGTTTAGTCTTAATTAGTATAACGGATTTCTCCGGGAATTGTTAGTTCCTCTAGAAAGTAGATTCATAAAAGATTATTACTAGTTTTCATCAACCACTAGTTTTCTACAAATAATTACTTTTACTATATTCTTTCATTAACAATTTACACATCAATTTTAGCATTTATTTGTAACAATGTCAAATAATAATTATGTGTGCAATTTATTATTTTTGCATTTTTCCATTATGAATGATATATTAAAAAAAAAGAGTATAAAACTCTTAAATCCATACAGCAAATAAAATTCCTGACATAGCAAGAATTAATCCTACTACCCAAAAAGCTTTGACAATATCCCTTTCATCAATTCCTAATTTTTCAAAATGATGATGTAAAGGAGTCATTAAAAAGACTTTCTTACCTAGTAACATAATAGAACACATTTGTATTATAGAAGTTAATGTTTCTATAATAAAGACTCCCATTATTATTATAAAAGTTATTTCATGATTTGTTAAAATGGCAATAGCTGCTAAAGTACCACCTAATGATAAACTACCAGTATCTCCCATAAATATTTTAGCAGGATATGTATTAAAAAATAAAAATCCTAATAATGAACCAACTAAAATAAAACAAAATATAGCTATATCAGTATTACCTGTAATCCATGTTGTATTCCAAGTAATTAATCCCATCGCTAAAAATGCAATCAAAGATAATCCACCAGCTAAACCATCTAAACCATCGGTAATATTTACAGCATTTGTACTTGCAACTAACATAAATAAAATGAATATTCCAAAAAACCATTTTAAATCAACACTAATGTTCAATGTATGAATTTCAAATACAGAACTATGTCCTGCTTTCATATAAATAAAGAAAAAAACTAATGCTATCACTAATTGACCAAACAATTTTTGAATTTCTGTAAGGCCAATATTATTTTTTCTTTTTATAATCAAATAATCATCAATGAATCCCAATATTCCATAAGAAATAAATACAAACATAATTAAAAATAAATTACTAGAATATTCTATTTTATTTGTAATAATTAATAAAATCATAGTTAAAATTGTTGAAAAAATAAAGATTATTCCACCCATAGTAGGTGTACCTTCTTTTTCTTTATGTTTATTTCTTAAAAATATACTAATACTTTGTTTAGCTTTTATTTTCTTTAAAAATGGAATAAATATAAGTCCAAAAATAATTGACAAAATAAATCCAATCATCAAAGATAACATTGCTTTTGTTAAAATTAACACTACTCTTCACCTACTTTCAAAGTAGATAAATAGTTTTCTACTACTTTTCGATCATTAAAAGGAATTTTTTTATCTTTAATAATCATTACTTCTTCATGACCTTTTCCCAAAATTAATAAGGCATCATTTTCTTTTAATAAAGATATTCCTTTAATTATTGCTTCTTCTCTATCTAATAATACTTCATAATTATTAGCTTCTACATCTTTAACCATGTCTTCAACTATATTAGCAGGTTCTTCATAATGTGGATCATCATTAGTAATGATAAAATATTTACTTGCTTTAGCAACTATATCTGTCATAATAGGCCTTTTTATTCTATCCCTATCACCAGTACATCCAAATACAACATAAATATTACCATCGGTTATTTCTTTTATAGTGTTTATAACTTTTTCAATAGCATCAGGTGTATGAGCATAATCGATTACTATATTATTACTATTATATTTTACAATTTCCATTCTACCAACTGGAGCTTTCAATTTACAAATTATTTCATGAATTTGTTCATATTTTACACCCATTTCTGTTAATAAAGAAATAACTGCTAAAACATTATATATATTATATTTTCCAAGTAATAATGAATGAATTTGATAAGTTTCTTCATTATATTTATATGTAAATAAAGAGCTATCATGTGTCATTGCATAATCAACAACTTGAAAATCAGATTCACTAAATCCATAAGTAACGTTTTTATTTTTTTCTAATAAAAAATATTCTTTATATTTATCATCATTATTAATGATAGCAATTCCACCATATTTTAATTTTTCAAATACTTTTTGTTTTGCTAAAGCATAATTACCCATTGTCTTATGATAATCTAAATGATCTTGAGTTAAATTAGTAAATATAGCATAATCAAATTTTAAAGTTTCAATTCTTCCCATGCTTGCAGCATGACTACTTATTTCCATTACAACATTATTGCATCCAGCATCATATGCTTGCATTAACAAATCATATGTATCACAAATATCAACAGTTGTGTTTGATAAATTACAAATTTTTTCATCCATGTAAAAACCAATAGTTCCAATGTAGGCTGTCTTAGAACCTAACATATTTAAACTATCATGAATTAATTTAGCAGTTGTTGTTTTACCATTTGTTCCTGTTATAGCAATAATATTCATTTCATTTATTTTAGAATTATAATTATTTTCTAAATATTCGTTTAAATATATTCTTGTATTTGGTACTATTATTGTTTCAACAGGATAATTACCTTCTTCAGCAATTATTTTAGTCGCACCATTTTCAATTGCTTTATAAATATAATCGTGTCCATCACTACTGATTCCTCTTAATGCAATAAATGTATCACCTTGTTTAATTTTTCTTGAATCACTTTGTATATCAATCATTTTATACACATCCTTATAACAATTTTACTATATATTGACAATATAATCAAGAAAACTAATTTTACTTTACATTATATTTTGTTAATAAAATTCTTTTTTATTCAAAAAACTATACTTTATTGTATAGCTTTTTCAAATCTAATTTTTATTTTGTCATAACCTAATAATTTTAATATTTCATATAAATCAGGTGTTTGTGATCTTGAAGTAACACCTACTCTAATAGCAGTTGATACATCAGCTACATTTCCTTTAAAATTATCTGGATTTTGTTTATAAGCTTTCATATCAGAAGCATAGCCTAATTTATCACATAGTTTTTTTATTTTATTAAACCATGTTTCTTTATCATCTAACTCACTATATATTTCTAAATAACTATCAAATATATTTTTCAATTCATTTTTATCAGTTATTTTTTGAAATTCATATTCATTTGGTTCATATAATTCATCATACATATACCATATTTTATCTTTAATACTTGAATAATTTTCATAATCTTTTCTTGGTTTATTTTGAACTCTTTCAATATTTAAAATATTTATTGTGTATTCTTTATTTTTATTTATTAAATCGTTGAATCCTAAATCATATTTTTTAGTCCATTCATTTAATTCATTAAAGACTTTTTCTGCACTAAATTTACTAATAATGTTTTTAGAGATATTATTTAATTTTTCAATATCATATAAGGCTCCACCTGTAGCACTCATTTTTTTAGGATTAAATTCAAATTCCGTAAACTTTTTTTCTGCGTTAGCACTATGCCACTCTTCATAATTTGAATTAATAATTGTCATTAATGACTCAATAACTGCCTCTTTGGGATAACCCAATTCATCATAGTAACTCATACTTGCTTCTGGATCTTTTCGTTTACTTATTTTTCTTACGCTATTTCCTTCTTTTTTAACAATTAAAGGAGTATGAATATATTTTGGTGGTGTAAATCCAAAAGCTTCAAACAATTCAATATGAATTGGTACTGAAGGTAACCATTCTTCACCTCTTACAACATGAGTTGTATGCATTAAATAATCATCAACTATATGTGCGAAATGATATGTTGGAAGTTTATTATCTGATTTCATAATAACTATATCTTGATCATTTTGAGGAAGTTGTATTGTTCCTCTTACTAAATCATCAAAATTAAATTTTTCTTCAAAATTTCCCAATGATTTAAATCTAATAACATAAGAATCGCCTTTTCTAATTCTTTCGATCATTTCTGATGTTGATAATCTTCTACATTTAGCATATCTTCCATAATATCCTGTTCTTTTTTTACCACTTTCTTGAGTTTCTCTAATTTCGTCTAATTCTTCTTTTGAGCAAAAGCAAGGATAAGCTCTATCAATTTCAATTAAATGTTTAATAAAAGTATGATAAATTTCTTTTCTTTCGCTTTGAATATAAGGTCCATATTCACCTACTATTTTTCCTTCATATTCATATTCACTTGGTACTACATCATAATGTTTTAATGTAGACATGATTAATTTTACTGCTGAATCTACTTCTCTTTTTTGATCTGTATCTTCATTTCTTAAATAAAAAATTCCATTTGTGTTTTTAGCGATAACATAATCTATTATTGCTTGATAAAAACCTCCTAAATGCATATAACCTGTTGGAGAAGGAGCAAAACGTGTAACACAACCTTCTATATTTCTATCAGGATATAATTTTTTATAATCTTCTATTGTCTTATCAATATTTGGAAATATTAAAGAAGCTAATTGTTTTTTTTCGTCCATTTTAATCACCTCTAAAATTATATCATATTTAAAAAAAAATAACTATATAGTTATTTTTATACTTAGTAGTT
>CAZXOH010000077.1:0-480 GCA_964642345.1 uncultured Muribaculaceae bacterium
TCGGTTGCTAAATAAATGAAATCTGATTTTTTTACTTCTTTTTTTAAATCATCTACATCTTTTTTCTTCCCCTTAATTATAGTATAATTTGGTTTAAAGTTATCTTCAATATCAACACCTAATCCATATTTACCTTTAGTTGCTAAATCACGGATATGCCCTTTTGAAGAAACAACTTTATAATCTTTGCCTAAATATTCACCTATTGTTTTGGATTTATGTGGTGATTCCACTATTACTAATTTTGTCATAGTCCACTTCCTTTTTCTACTAAATATATATACATTATTATTTTCTATTTGTCAACTTTTAATTTCCCTACCACATTTACTACCAGTTGCATCTATTAATTTACCATCTTTATATATTTTTAAAATTTCACAATTATTTGGACATAATGAACATTCTTCACCTTTTGTATCAAATTTAATATTTTTAATATTTAAATCATATATTTTATTATTTTTGTTTTTTGATAAT
>CAZXOH010000077.1:490-4306 GCA_964642345.1 uncultured Muribaculaceae bacterium
CCCCATTAAATGACCATCATCATCTACTATAATATCCTTTTTTAATACTTCCTTAAAATATTTAACTACACCTTTATTTTTTGATACACCACCTTGAAATACAATTGGAGATTCTATTTTTTTCCCTTTACCAACATTGTTTAAATAGTTTAAAACAATACTTTTACATAATCCTGCTACTATATCTTCTTTTTTATAACCAAGTTGAGCTTTATGAACTAAGTCAGATTCTGCAAATACAGTACAACGAGCTGCTATTTTAACTGGATTATCAGAGAAAATATTTCCAAATTCTTCAACTTCGATACCTAATCTTTTAGCTTGGCTTGATAAAAAAGCTCCAGTTCCAGCGGCACATAATGTATTCATTGAATAATCTGTTATAATTCCGTTATGTAGTAAAATAATTTTAGAATCTTGACCACCTATTTCCAATATTGTTTTAACTTCAGGATATTTTTTCAAAGTACCAACAGCATGAGCAGTTATTTCATTTTTTACTATATTAGCATTTAATAATAATCCTATTAGATTTCTAGCACTTCCAGTCGTTCCTATTCCTTTTATTCTATAATCTTTGCTTTTTAAATTTTCGATTAATTTTTTAGTTGCATTTATTGGATTTCCTTCAGTCCAAATATATGAAGATTCAACAATATTATCATTTTCATCAATTATTACACCTTTTGTTGATATAGATCCTATATCAATCCCTAGATAATAATTTTTCATTATTTTTCCTCATTTCTATCATATCTCTAAATGCTTCTAATCTAGTTTTTATTCCAACTTCACTTGTGTTAGCATCAAATGAAAAAAATATTACTGGTACATCATATTCTTTACATATTTTATTTATTATCGGCATTGCACCTATTTCTGGTGTACAAAATGATGATTTAATATGAATTATACCATCATATTTATTTTCACATAAATATTTAGTTCTTGCGATATTATCACTAGCATCAGCTCCCATTTTATATTTAATATATTTTTTTACTGTTTTTAAATATTTTTTTATTTTATAACATTTTTCAAATAATAAATAATGAACATTTGTAAATCTTTTTACTTCAATGTTATAAGTTGCCAAAGTATTTTCAATAAAATAATTTGAAAATGGTTCCATTACTGTATATAATTCACCTATAATTCCAACTCTTAATGGATTATTCTTAATTACTTCCAAATTTTTTATTTTCTTAAAATATTTTTTATATTTTTTTCTTAGATCTAAATAAGATTTAATTTCACTAAATGATTTAAGCATTTTTTTATATTCTTTTTTAAAACTATTTTTTTCTTTTTCAAATCCAATATTTTTTCTTATATAATCATCTACTTTATCCATATATTTAACCATTTTTATTGTTATAAATGTATAATATATACTTTTTATTATTTTGAAGTTTGGTTCTATTTTTTTCATTTGTTTGATAATTTTAAATATATCTGTTTTTCCTTTACTTACTAAATTAATATATTCAAATTTATAGTTTAATTCTTCTAATATTTTTGTTTGTAATTCACTATAATATCCATATCTACATCCACCACCTGCTTGAATTAATATGTTCGCACCTTTTTCTAATGCTTCTATATATGTTCCAAGTGTATATTTAAATGGAGTACATACAAAATCAGGTGAATATTTATTTCCAAGTTCAATTGTTTTATTAGTTATTGGTGGAGATATTATAATATTTAATTGTGTTATATGATTAAATAAGTATTTAATTGGTACATAATAATTACCCATATGTGGAAATGCTACTGTATTCATTGTTTCCTCCTCATTTTTAAAATATCAATAAAACTTTCTAATCTTGTAATTAATCCAACATTTGAATCTAAATCATCTATTATTAAATTTAAATATGGTATATTTATTTTTCTTATTACTAATTCATTTACTAATGAATCAGGACCACAAGGAAATGATGTTAAAAATATTATTCCATCAATCATTCCTTTACATAATTCAATACTACCAATATTTTCTTTATTATATTTAAAATAACATTCTTTACTTAAATTATAACTTAATTCATTAGTTTTTATATTATCAAATTTATCACTATATATTATTTCTATATTGTTTTTTTCTAAATATTTTATTATTGGTTTTCCTACTAATTCATCATACAAATTATAAGGATGACCTATTAATAATATTTTGATTTTTTTGCTTAATAAATTATGCATATTATTTCTAATTTGTTTATCTAATTTATTGTTATGTTCTATTTTACTTCTTAAATATGCATTTTTAATTTCTTTTCTTTTTTTATCTAATTGTTTACCCATTTTCAGAAATCCTTTATATTCAGTTTCAGCATTTGATAAGCATATATTGTAATTTAATATTTTTGTATCTACTAAATTACTTATAATATCGTACAAACTTAAAAAATTAGTACATGTTTGATTACTAATACCATAATTATCAATTCGTGGTATTACAATGTAATCAACTTTATCTTTTAAATAAACTATATGACCAATGTAATTTTTTAGTGACAAGCACATTTCATCTACACTATTATCATTTCCTAGTTTCATTATTTCTTTATTTGTTGGTGGACTTATTACTACTTCACAATCTAAATATTTAAAAAAATTAATATATAATTCACTGAAATAATAGTAATATAAACTTCTTGGTATTCCTATTTTGATCTTGTCCATATTATCACCTATTTGAGTATATTTAATTTCATTTTTTTTATGAATATTTTTTTGTTTTTTGACAAAAGTATTAATGAATGTAATTTTATAGACAAAAAAACTAGTCATTAAGACTAGTAATTTTTTAATGGTGTCCCCTACAAGATTCGAACTTGTGACCGCACGCTTAGAAGGCGTGTGCTCTATCCAGCTGAGCTAAGAGGACAGTCTGTTCAAATGAACAAACTAATTATATACCAAAAACAATCAATTTTCAAGTACTTTTAATTCAGTTTTGCAAATTTCTTCATCATTAACTTTATAAATTACTTCTTTTACATCATAGTTATCCATAACTGATAAATTAATCATATACATTACTTCTTCTAAGATACTTTTTGTATTCATATCCCCAAATATATATTCATTAAAAACTAAAAACAGAACATCTAATTCTTTTTCTGCTTGTAATAGTTTAACATTATTACTTAAAAAACTTATTAAATTACTATTATACATATATGAGCTTGTTAATTCATCAATAATTATTTTAATTTTTTCTCTATTGTCATTTACATATTTAGTAACTGGAATATAGTATAATTCATCATTTTTTTCAGCGCCATAATATATTGTTACTTTATTAACGTTTTTATAATTATCTATATTTACTTCTTTATTTATACCATATGATCTATCTAATGTACTTGGTAAATTTATACCTGTTTGTGGTAATTTAGTAAGTATTTCTCCATCTACATAAATGATTACTTGTTCTATTTCATCAATACTAGTTAATGTATAAATAATAGCTTCTATTATTTTTACTTCGTATTCTTTTTTTACATTTAATAATTCTTTAGAAAAATCTACCTTAATTAAATTATTTTCATAATTAATACTATTTATTTTTGTATCTGATGGAATTATGGATTTAAAGCCATTTTTTATTTTATTTTCACCTATTCCATCTTTTATCAAAACTTCTAATAATTCTTTTGCTTTGATATTTATATCATTATTAGAAATTGTTATCATTGTTCTACTCAAATAATTATTATCATTTAATAAATATATAACTGATTTAGGGTTATTATCTATATATTCTATTTCTTTAGTTGTGTTTATTGTTTCCTCTTTTGGTAT
>CAZXOH010000077.1:4316-5303 GCA_964642345.1 uncultured Muribaculaceae bacterium
AAATATAATAAACAGATTGCAAATAAAGTAGCAGAGATTAATATTACTTTTTTCTTAAATATATTTGTAAGCATAAAATCACCTAATTAAATATATGAAAAGAATCGTATTATAATACGATTTATATTGTTAATTCTCCTAGTTTTAAAAGTTCAATAACTGCACTTGCTCTTCCTTTTACTCCAAGTTTTTGCATACTATTTGATATATGATTTCTTACTGTTTTTTCACTTATATTTAATGTTAAAGCAATTTCACTAGTTGTTTTATTTTTTATTAATAATTCAAATACTTCTTTTTCTCTTTTAGTTAATATACTTTTATTCACTTGATTCCCTCACTTCCTAAGTTGGGTGGTATTAATTCATAATATTGTATGAATATTTAATTTATAAGTGAGTATATATGCCTAAAATAGATAAATATTTAAGAAATTCTTATAAAAATAAATTTATTAAGATAGCCTTGATTTAGGTATTGTTATAACTGGGCGAACTCCTAAATAAGTACGAGATGCATATTCTACAGTCAAATTACCATAAGTAAATATAATCCAAGTCAATTGCCCAGATGATTCAGTTCCATATGTTGTAGATGTCCAATATCCTTCAGTACTTGAATCTGCCACATTACATCCATAACTTGTACATTCATAGGTATAATCAAATAACCATGCATATTTACTTTTCCCTTTGCTTGTTGCTGTTCCAGTTTGACTATTACTATCTAAATAATACCAACCACTTAGATTTGTCCAACTTGTATTTCCAGTAATTTGAACTACTTCTTCTGCTGTTATTAATCTTGGTGTATCTACCCATTTTGAAACACTTACTAATTTATCTACTTCTGGTTTTATATTACTTGATTCATATTCTACATTTTTATCACTTGAATACCAAGCAATGCCTGCCGTTGTATTATGATCTAATATCATTGTATAATTTTTTCCATCATCTTTATATATATACCATTTCATACATCCTG
>CAZXOH010000078.1:0-5277 GCA_964642345.1 uncultured Muribaculaceae bacterium
CCAACATATCTGATAGGTAAACAAGTTACCGTAACAGAAATTGATTCCAGAATCATATATATTATAACATTACAGACTTCATTTGCCAACATGAAATGAGAGAAACTTTAAAAAGTAAACTGGATAGTTTAGATAAATGTAATAAGTTTTGGATAATGAATGTTTATAATCGTTCATTAATAAAAGATTTTGTTAGTACGAATTTATGTCTAAAGCATTTAATCGTTTATTTAGATATATTAAAAACGATATAAAAATTAATGATGTTGATTTTAGTAAATATGGTTATAAAGGAGCAGTTAGATCTTTAGAAATTACTTTTAATGATAATGAATATCATCCACATTATCATTGTGCATTTATATTTGATAATTTAGATGTAAGTAATAGAATATATAAAAATAAATATTCAACTGATTATACAGGAAGTAGGGAAGAGCGATTATTTAGTGAATTTGAGATTTTAATTCAGAAACTTTGGTATTTATGTTATAACGATGAATATATTAATTATAAACGTATCACTACCCTAGCACTAGGGTATAGTTGTCTAGTTGAAAAGTTTAATGATAATGATTATGCTGAATTGTTTAAATATATGACTAAAGAAACAGATGAAAAAAATAATATTTTAACTCATGAAAATTTTAAAACTTTGTATTATAGTACATTTGCATTAAAGCAAATTCAAGGTTATGGTTGTTTGTATAAAATCACTGATAAAGATTTATCTGAAGAAGTTGATAAAGTGTATGCAGATATAATTGATTTTCTTAGTCAAGAAAATGAGAAACCTGTTTCAAGATTAGAACAACCATATGATTTACTTAATGATAATATATTATCCTCTTGCTTTTTTTCAAATATTTTACTTCCTATAATCTATATTATGTTACCTAAAATATTAACTCAGAATTATGTTACTCTCGACCACACAAATATTGAAATATCTTTCTTCTACTAATAATCTTAAAATTATAAATAAATAAATAAATTAATTATTAATACTATAATCACTTATATGTTTTTAAATTTTATGTATTTATTATTATAATAATAAAACTTTATGAATATCTTTTATGTTTTGTATTTAATATATATCTTCTATTAAATTAAGTTAAATTTAATTTAATTATTTAAATATATAAGTTATATTATTAATTTAATACCTACCTTATTATAATAATATATTCTTAAAATAAATATTTATCCCCTCTTTTATAAATTGAATAAAAATAGGGGGATTAAAAAGAAAAATATTAAATAATATTTGAAACAATAACATTTTTTTGATCTTCAATTTCTTTAACAAAATCGGATCTCATTTCATATGAATTAGGTATTAAAATATATACTTTATTTTTAGTTCTAGTTAAAGCAACGTAAAACAATCTTCTTTCTTCGGGATATTCAATATAGTTTTCTTCAACATTAGCTGATGTACCTTTTATTAATTTTATTACAGGATGGTCTTTTATTTGACTTGGAAATCCTTTGCAAATGTTTAAACCATTTAAAATTATAACTTGGTCATACCCTACCCCTTTTGATTTATGTATAGATAAAAAATCAATTTTCATATCAGAATGTTTTTTACAATATATACGATCATCTAAATTAGTTTTTTTATAAAAATACTTTGAATTTAATAGATTATCTAGTTCACTATTGAAACGTCCTAATAATAAAATTTTATCATTCGGATTATTATTATATAAATAATCAATAAGAGTATTTAAACTTTCTGGTAAATTGTCATAATCATAGTTATAATCATATTTTACTAGTTCTATTGGATTATTTAAATGTTTTTCAGAATGTAATTTTTTATTTAATTGAAAGGAATTTTTTAAAACAAATTCACCTGCTACGTCAATTAATTCTTGACTATTCCTATAAGTGTTAGTAATTGTAGTTATTTCAGCATATCCCATTGTTTCATAAAATTTTGTAAATAAATTAATATCTGAACCTGAAAATGAATAAATTGTTTGCCAATCATCCCCTACTGCTACTATTTTTGAATTAAATAATTCAGAAATCTTTTTAGCAAAATTACATCTTTGTACAGAAATGTCTTGATATTCATCAATAATAACATATTTATATTGAAATTTTTCAGTTTCTTTTAATTTTTCCATTCTTGAATAAGCGTAATGAATCATATCTTGAAAATCTATTTTTACTTTACCATCAATTATGGTATGAATTGTATTTTGATAATAATTAAATGCATCTTTAAGTAATATCAATTGTTTTTTCATTTTTTCATCCTGTGTACTATTTATAAAATTTTCAAAATCATTTATATTATAATTAAGTTCTTTAAATAAACCAATAAAAGATGAAATGAAATTTATTAGTTTAAAATATGTTGAATCTTTCGATGTTTCCATTAAACGATAAAATATTTCTTTATTACTTTTAGGAGTTTTTATTATATTATATTTGCTTAATTTATATGAAAGTTTTGGTAAATAATTATCACCATTTTCATATCGACCAAATAATTCAATATAATTTGTAGCATATTTTAAATGTGTTTTCCTTTTTAAAAAAATAGTATTTTGATATTCGTTTGTATCAGAGATTATTGAATTATCTTCATTTAATTTAGTAAGTCCATAATATTCAACATAAATTTTTTCATCAAAATTGTCAATTGTAAAATCAGGTTTATAAATTCTGCCATTAGCCAGTTTATATGGGTATAAATCTTCATATTTATATGAAATACCATTTTTATATAAATAATTAGCGATTTTTACTTCTGCTTCAGATTTAACATAGTCACCATTAATTGTCTTATAATGTTTCATTCTATTAACTATACGACGTTTAATTTCTTTATCTAAAAAGTTTTTACATTCTTCATATTTTAAATTTGTATAATTTCTATAATAATCTTCATAATTATTAAAATCAAAAGCATTATTATTTAGTAATATGAATTCACTAAAACATTCCATATATTGTTTTAATTTATCTTTATTTTTAAAAACATTATCAATAAAATATTGAGATAGAACTTTATATATTCCTGCATCAGAAATAATCTCTGGTTTCGCATTTAAAATATTTCTAATAAATTTATTACCTAATTTATGAAAAGTTAAAACTTCTATATTGAGAAAAAATTGTTCATTAAGAAGATGATTTAATTCTTCCGTCGCTCTATTTGTAAATGCTAATAAAATAATATCTTTAGGGTTTACTTTCTTTTTTTCAATTAAATATTTGACTTTTGCAGCCATTGTTGTTGTTTTTCCACTTCCAGCTCCTGCTATAATTAACGAATAGTCTTCATCTATTAATATTGCCTTTCTTTGTTCTTCATCTAATTTAATGTTTGGGTCAATTTTTGAAAAAATATGATCAAAATATTCCTTGTCAACTTTTAAATGTTTTTGAAGGAAAAGCTTATTCTTTTTCTCAATTAAATTGTAACCATTTTGTGCTATTGTTATCATTTTTTGATATACATTTTCATTTTTATTTTCGTATTTATTCAATAAATCAAATACATCTTTATACCTATCAATAAATTTTTCATATTTATTTTTTGAAATGTACTCATCGATATTATATATTTTGTAAAATTCATTAACACAATTATTCATTTGTTCTAAAAAATATTTACTCATAAAACATCCTCCATATTTATTATCTTACCTCGATTATAGCACAATGTAATTATTTATGGCAATTAAAAAACTCCATCATTGGAGTTTTAATTTACTTTTCTTGATTCAATTTCTGCTATTTTAGCAAATACTTCTGGAGCATTAGCATCATTAATTTCTGTAAAACCAAGTTCTTTTAACGCTTGAATTTTAAATGTATTTAATTCAAGTGTTCGACTCATTTTTTCTTCCATTTTATGTTCTATTTGATTAACAAATCTCTTATGTGATTCTGCTAATTTAGTTTTTGATATCCCCCCACCATCATTATTATATAATGTAAATGCAGAAAACATAATACTTTCAAACATAAATTGTTCTTCTTCATTATAAATAAAATTTAATGGTTTCTCAAATCCAGTAGCTTTTGCCGTATAGGCAAGAATATATTTTGATTCTTTAGATGAACCCATTGTTTGAATAAAATGATATAAATATTCATAAGTTTTTTCTGTTTCAGTATCACTATCATCTTCTAAATCTTCCTTAGCTAATGAAATGATATTGCTTAATAATTCTCTTCTTTTATCATTTAAACCGCTTAATGGATTAGATGAATCTATATCTGTTTTATTTGTACTTTCAAATAAACTATTTATTCTTGATTCAACATTCAAAATATAATCAGTATCTACTTTAATGCTATTTAATTCATCAGCTGATTTAATTCCTAATAAATTAAATAATAAAACTTTTTTATCTTTTGGCCATTTATTAAGATCATCCAATTCTAAATAATTATAAATCATTTGTCTTGAAACACCTAAAAATTTAGCAAGTTTAACTTTTGATATTCCTAATTCATGTAATATTTCGTTTAGTCTTTCCATATCGTAAACCTCCTATAATAATTTTATCACTTATATGTCAAATGTCAAGGTGTAAATCAAAAGTAAAGCTTTATAAATATTTGATTTTTTCATTATTTTTATAGACTTCTTTGATAATTCCTCCACCAATACATTCCTCACCATTATATAATACACAGGCTTGTCCTGGAGTAACAGATTTAACCATCTGAGGGTATTTAACAAGTATATTTCCATTGTCTAGATACTCTAAAGTAACATCATTATCAGGTTGTCTATATCTAAATTTAGCACTACATTCTTTTATTTTTTCTTTATTTAATAAATTAACATTATCAATTAAGCAAGAATCACTTAGTAAATAATCTTCTTTAGAACTATCAGCAATATATAAAATATTTTTTTCTAAGTCTTTTCCAACAACAAATATTCTATTTTTAGTTCCACCAATATTTAAACCTCTTCTTTGACCAATCGTATAATACATTAATCCAATGTGTTTTCCTATAACTTCTTTAGTATCAATATTTACAATATCACCAGGTATGTTAGGTAAATAATTAGTTAAAAAATTTTTAAAATTTCTTTCACCAATAAAACAAATACCTGTTGAATCTTTTTTATCAGCTGTAATTAAACCATAATCGGTTGCTATTTTTCTAACTTCTGATTTTTGTAAATCACCAACAGGAAATAAAACATTTTCAAGTTGCTTTTTTGTTACTTGTGACAAAAAGTATGTTTGATCTTTATTACTATCTAAGCCTCTTAATAATTTTCCATCT
>CAZXOH010000079.1:0-5274 GCA_964642345.1 uncultured Muribaculaceae bacterium
TACTGGAATTTTTCTATAGCAATTTAATATTTTAGTTTTATCCATCCCTCCGGCATATTTTGTTATATCTTCTTCATAATCTAATAAAATTTGTTGTTGCATTTTTAAAATTCCACTAAAATTTTTATTAATAATAAATTGATTTACAATTGCTGGCATTCCTCCAACTATCATATAGTCTTTGAAATTAGAAAGCATAACACTATATTGTGTAGTACTTAAAGGTTTTACTTCTATCATACATTTATATAAATCTTCAATTTGTTCTTCATTATATCCTTTTGCCCATAAAAATTCTTCAAAATCCATTGAACGCATTATATAATCTTCTTTATTTCCTACACTATTTGATTCTATTTCTTTATAATTAATTCCCATCAAAGAACCAGAACAAATAACATCATATCTTCCATCTTCTCTAAATGCTTTTAATGAAGTAGCTGTACTAACACATTCTTGCATTTCGTCAAAAAAGATTAATGTATCATATTCTTTTATTTGGATATCTGGAATTTTTAATGTTATGTTTTTTATAATATTATCAACTACAAAACCATCTTCAAATATTGTTTTAAATTCTGGTTGAAATGCAAAATTTATTTCAATAAAAGTTTTATAATTATTTTTCCCAAAATTTCTAATTGCATTTGTTTTTCCTATTTGACGTGCTCCTTTAATTATTAAAGGTGCTTTTGTACTACTATTTTTCCAATCTATAAGATATTGATCAATTTTTCTTTTTAATCTATTCATAATTTTGTACCTCCGATAATATACTATCACATTTTTAGAAATGTTTCAAGTGCATTAAATCACATTTTTAGAAACATTTTAGGACAAAATTTCACATTTTTTGACAGCATTGAAATTAAAGAAGTTACTAATATAATTTTTAAAAATGATTGTGAAGAAAATTTATTCTATTTTATTGCTCTAGAATCAATTTCCTTTTTTTTTACGACAATATATGTTATAATTCTATTATAGGTGAATTAAAATGAACAAAAAGATTTTATTTGTTATTCCAGCATATAATGAGGAAAAATCAATTAAAAAAGTTTATGATGGAATAATTGATTATAATAAAAAAAATAATACAAAATATGATGTTATGGTTATTAATGATGGCTCAAAAGATAATACAGAAAAAATATTAACAATAAATAACATTCCACATATTAAATTGATTCACAATTTAGGAATTGGTGGGGCAGTTCAAACTGGTTATAAGTATGCTTTAGAAAACAATTATGATATTGCTATTCAATTTGATGGAGATGGACAACATAATGTTGAATATGTAAAAAAATTAATTGAGCCAATAATTAATAATGAAGCAGATTTAGTTATAGGATCAAGATTTATAGATAAAACATCTAGTGAATTTAAATCTACATTCGCTAGATTAATTGGAATTAGAATTATTTCTTCTTTCATAAAATTAACTACAAAAAAAAGAATATATGATTGTACATCTGGGTTTAGAGCATGTAATAGAAAAACAATTGAACATTTTTCTCATACATATCCAACAGAATATCCAGAACCTATATCATCTGTTGATTTATTTAAAAATAAATATATTATAAAAGAAGTTCCTGTTAGTATGAATGAAAGAAAAGAAGGAACTTCATCAATTAAATCATTTAGAAAAGCCTATTATATGATTAATGTTATATTATCTATATTTGTATTATGGTTAAGGGGTGAGAACAATGAATGATAGCTTAAAATTAGCTGTAATTATTGCTTCCTTATTGCTTTTTATTGTAGTAACCTATATTTTAAAAAAAGGAAGAATTCCTATTAAATATGCATTAGTATGGTATTTTTCAGATTTAGTTATTTTATTAACAGCAACATTTCCAATTTTAATGACTTCATTAGCGCATTTAATTGGATTTGATTATTTATCTAATATGGTATTATGTATGCTTATATTTATATTAATGTTTATTATGATTATGTTAACAATAATTGTATCTGGTCAAACAACTAAGATAAGAATGTTGATTCAAGAAGTATCTATATTAAAAAGTGAATTAGAAAAAAATAAGAAATAGAAGTTGGTGGAAATATGGAAAAAATTCGAAAAAATATTATAAGATATAAGTATTTATATATTGTTGATTTTATTCTAATATTTTTTATTTTTTTATTTCCAATGGAACAAATTACATCTGGTTTTGTTTCCTCTGAAGGTAATAGAACGGGTTATGTTTTAGATAAAAATGTAGTAGTAAGACAAGAGTTTACCTCTAAATTAGATAATATTGAAAGAATATCATTAATGATTTCTACAATTGATAAAAATGAAAATTGTGAAATTAATTTTAAACTGTTAAATAATTTAGATAAAGTGATTGATGAAAAAAAAATAAATAATAGTGATTTATCATATACTGAATCATCATCTGATTCTTCCACATCATATGTAAATTTATATTTAAAAAACAAACAATTTAATACAAAAAATTCTGTATATTACATTGAACTAAGTACAAGCTGTGATTCAATAATAAAGGTTCAATATTATAATGCAGAGTTGGATGAAAAGAAAGCCGTATATGATGGCGTTGAAACAAATAAAAAATTAGCAATTAGATATAGTGGAACAAAGAAATCATTTAATAATATTTTATATCCTTTTGTAATAGTTATTATGACATTGATTATAATACTTGGAGGTAAAAATGAAAAAAAATAAAAAAATAATTAATACTATATTATTAATTCTTTTATCTATTGTGATAGCTGCCTTAATAGAAATTGTATTTTTTAATGGAATAAAAATATACAACATTGGTAGTGATAAGGGAACATTTTCTTTAAAAGATTATATGACTGTTAAAACTGAAACAATTGATGTTACTGAAACAATTGATAATAGTGAACATTCTATATTTGATATAGAAGATAATCAATTATCGAACAATCAAGAATCTAATGATGAGAATAATATAACACAAAATGATAATATAGAAGAAGTAACCGTTGAAAAAGAAGTTAAAGTATTAAAAATCAAACTAGAAAAAAAATATATAGATAGGCTAGTTTTTAAATATAAAATTAGTGCCAATGCACAGATGGGGGCTGAGTATGAGACTTTTGATGAATATGGAAATCCCAAAACAGAAACACTATATTTAACTTTCTTAAAAGATTTTAATACTATTACACGTGTTCTTCAAAAAGATGTTGATTATATAGAATTTAAAATTGATTTAGATAACAATGTAGACTTTTCTATTGAAGATATACAAATAAAAAATGAATTTTGTTTTAATGTATATAGATTTTCTTTAGTTTCATTGTTTTTAATAACAATCGCACTAATTTATTCATTAAGAAAGATTATTTTTAAAAAAATTGAATATTTATTTGTGATTATTGCTTTATGTACGGGATTATCACAAATAATATTGATACCATGTCTAACTTTATATTCTTGGGATGATCATATTCATTTAGAAAGAATATATACATTGTTTGAATCCGGTGAAGTTAATGCAACTAAAGCATTTAATTATTCATATGGAATAAAGTTAGAAATCGGAAATATTCCACGAACATATGAAGAATTTAATATGATAAATGAATATCTTAATGATAATAGTAATGTTGAAGGTAAGACAATTATAAATGAGAATAAATATATATCATATGATAATTTTACTTATATACCATCTGCTATTGCAGTTTATTTATGCAAAATATTTAAAACACCATATACATTATTATTTCATATGGGGAAATTAGTTAATCTACTTGTTTATATTGCAGTTATGTTTTATGCGATTAAAAATGCCAAGGTTGGCAAGAAATTACTGTTTGTTTTGGCTTTACTACCATCTACAATATTTTTAGCTGCTCAATATTCTAGAGATGCGATAATAACTGCTGGAATATATTTAGCTGTTTCAACATTTTTAAATTGTTATTGTACAAAAGAAAAAATGGATAGAAAAAATTTATTGACTTTTGTTATTTCTATATTAATTGCTTGTTTATCTAAAGCAATTTATATACCATTTTTACTATTAATAATCTTAATGCCGAAAGAAAAATTTGAAAATAGTAAAAATTCAAAATGGATAAAATTGAGTATAATAATTTTATTAATTGTGGCAATGTCATCATTTCTTTTTCCTGCTGCATCATCAAGTTCAACCGATGTTAGTGATATAAGAGGTGGAAATGCAAGTACAGGAGGGCAATTGAAATTAATAATGTCTCAACCTATTTCTTTTGCTAAAGTATTTATACCTTATTTAGAGAATGTAGTAACATCAAAAGTGTTATCTAGTTTAACATTAGCTAGATGGCATAATTTTACTGTATTTGGTGCCGAAAAATATTTGTTTCTTCAAATACTTGTAATTTTTACAGCTATATTTACTGACAAAGAAGAAAAAAAATATAACATTGATATAAGAACAAGGATTTTATTATTATTAATATCATTTTTAATAATTTGCTTTATATGTGGAAGTATGTATTTATCATTTTCACCGGTTGGGGCAACAGAAATATCTGGTGTTCAAGAACGATATTACATTCCATTGCTATTTGCAATATTTATATCTTTTAAAAATTCTAAATTTATTTGTAAAATGGACGATAATAAAATAATGACAATAATTAGCTGTATATTGCTTTACATTTATTTTTTTGAAACGTATGATTCACTATTTAAAGCTTTATGTTTATAAAATGATGACTTTTAATGTCATCTTTTTTCTTTAAAAAATGCTTATTATATAGTATAATATATGTAGCACAATTAAGGAGTAAAATATGAAGATATCATTAATAACTGTTTGTTATAATTCTGAAAAAACAATTAAAGATACTATTGAATCAGTATTAAAACAAACATATAAAAATTATGAATATATAATCGTTGATGGGAAATCAAAAGATAATACATTAAATATAATTAAATCATATGAAAAAAAATTTAATAACAAATTAAAATATATATCTGAATCTGATAAAGGATTATATGACGCAATGAATAAAGGAATTTATTTAGCAACTGGAGATATTATTGGAATATTAAATTCAGACGATATATTATATGATGAAAATGTTTTTCAAAAAATAATAGATAATATAAATAATTATGATGGTGTTTATTCAAATTTGGTATTAATGAATGAAGATTTTACAAAAATAACAAGAAATTTTAAATCAAAAGAAGCAACATTAAAAAAAGGGTGGCATCCTCCACATCCAACATTATATTTAAAAAAAGAAATATATAATAAATAT
>CAZXOH010000080.1:0-5116 GCA_964642345.1 uncultured Muribaculaceae bacterium
TATTAAATTGCTATAGAAAAATTCCGGTATTTTTAGGAAATGAAAATAAAAAATTCCAAATATCAAAAATTGCAGATGGTGCCAGAAATAGAGAATATGTAGGAGTTATTGATTGGCTTTCAAATGCCGGTATAATAAATATTAGCTATATGTTAGAACAACCAAGTTTACCTTTAAAAGGAAACTACAATCCTGATAATTATAGATTATATTTTTCAGATACAGGATTATTAATAGGTTCACTAGAAGAAGAAGTTCAACAAGATTTAAGAAATAATGAAAATATGAATACATATAAAGGTGCTTTATACGAAAATATTGTAGGTGATATGCTTGTAAAAGCTGGTTATGATTTATATTTTTATAAAAACGATAGTAAAAGACAAGAAATGGATTTCTTTGTAAGAGATACAAATTCATTAATTCCTGTTGAAGTCAAAGCAAATGATAATGCAACAACTTCATTAAATAATTTAATTGATAACCAAAAATACAATGATATAAAATATGGAATTAAGTTATGTAATAAAAATATTGGATTTAATGGTAAATTTTATACTTTTCCATATTTCTTAACATTTTTATTAAAAAGATATTTAAAAGAAAAAAATACCCAAGAAAATTAATTGCTTGAGTATTTTAATTACAAAAATATTATTGAAAATTATAAATTATATGATTTTTATTTTTTTAATAACCAATCTACAACATTTATTTTTTTTATTCCGTCATAATCTGTTTCAAGATCCATATCTAAAGTTAATAATATTTTAGGGTAATAATCTCCTGTTTTTTGAAGAGATTTTAATTCCCTTTCAAGAACTTTTTCATCTCTGACGGATAATGCAACTTGATAATATTTCAATCCATCTCTATTTTCTGCTACAAAGTCTATCTCTAAATCATCAACTTTTCCAACATAAACTTTATAACCTCTTCTTAGCAATTCTAAATAAACAATATTTTCTAAAATATGTCCCATATCACTATCAGCTTTCTTTCCAAGTAAATAACTTCTTAATCCAGGATCAACTACATAATATTTATAATCCCTTGCTAGCAAGTTTTTTCCTCTAACGTCGAACCTTTTAGCTTTATATATTAAGAAGCTTTCTAAAAATGCTGTTATATAATTTTCTACTGTATGATTACTTGTGGAAATACCTTTACTAGTTAAAGTATCACTTATTTTCTTAGTTGATATTGGACTACCTATACTATCAAAAATAAATTTTATTATGTTTTCTAATAATATTTTATCTGATATATTATTTCTAATCATAATATCTTTATAGACTATTGTAGAAAAAATTCCATCTAAATATTTATCTATATCATTAACATTTGTTTTTACAATATTTATATTTCCAGGCATACCACCATTTTTCATATATTCTAAGAATAGTTGTTGATAATTATCACTATCAAATGCAGTTACATATTCTTTAAATGATAATGGCAACACCTTTATTTCTATATAACGTCCAGATAACAATGTTGCTAATTCTCCTGATAGTAAATAAGCATTAGAACCGGTTATATATACGTCTACATTCTTTTTGATATATAAACTATCAACTGCTTTTTGAAATTCAGAAACATTTTGTACTTCATCTAAAAATATATAAAATTTTTCTTCCTTATTTATTTTAGCAACAATAAAATTGTATAATTCTTTATAATTTTTAAAATCATAATCTGCATCTTCCAAATTTATATGAATTATTTGATTTGATTTAACACCTTCTTTTTTTAAATAATCTATAAATAATTCAAATAATGTAGATTTACCGCAACGTCTTATACCAGTAAGAACTTTGATTAAGTCTTTATCTTTCCACTTTTTTAGTTCATTAAGATATTCTTCTCTATTAATCATATATAGTCACCTCTAAATTAATTAGATACTTTTTTTAAAGAAAAAGTCAAGTTTTGGAAAATTAATTCCAAAACTTGTATTTTTTTTATGCTACGGGAATAAATTAAAACTTTAAAAATATTAATTTATTATGATTGTTCTTTTATAATGCTTAATCAGTTTAGTGAAAAATTGATACAAAATTTTATATTATAATTAAACAAAAAAATATACAATTTAAGGAAATATGTTTTTTTGTAATTTACTTAAATACATATATTATTATATTCATTAAATTTTGTCTTTCCAAAATAAACTCGTATTAAAAAAAAGAAAATTAATTTCTTTTTGATTCAAGCTAATTTTTAATGATAATTACAATATCTTTTAATTTAGCAAAATATTTTTTGATATACTCAAACATATTCTTTTCCAATGGAACTAAATATTTATTTGCTATTAATATCAATATACCTACATAAATCCAAGCATTAAGTGGATTTGATAGAGTTATATTTAATCCCACTATCCCTAAAGTACATCTAATTAATAATTTTACAATATATTCGCTACCACACAAATATAATGTATTTTTCCCTATTTCTTTTAGTTTGTTATTATTTTCAAATAAATGTGCAATTACTAATATCATAGTAATTAATAAATAAGTTCTTAAGCTATATGCTAAAAAAGTAGGTAAAAAATTCAATATATTTTTTCCAAAGAAAACAGATGTACCAAATAATATTGATAATACAGCCATCAAAGACTTGAAAATAAATGACTTTTTTGAATTTGTCTTGAAAATATTATTAATATATGGATAAAGTATGTATCCAATTATATAATAATTAAAATATTGAATTGCCCAATCAAAATTAAAATAGTTTAAATAGTAACCTGGTACATAATCAGCTATAGGATTAAAATAATAAAAAGATATTAAAGAGGAAAAAACAGCAAATAAAAGTAATATAATTTTATTTTTGAATTTTTCTATTATCGAAAATAAACATTTAACAACAAATAAACAAGAAAAAAACCATAATGACTGAGCCGCAAATGTATTTCTTATAATCCCTCTCTTAATCTCATCAAAGCATAATCTAACTTCATTTAACCCTAGGTTATTAAATAAAACATTTAAAATCAAAGACAACAATGCAAATATTAATGCTGGAAATAAAATTGTAACAAGATTTTTCTTTATGTTTTTTATTACCTTTTCTTCTTTATTAAAATTTTCGGAACAACCGCTTAAAAAGAAAAATAAAGGTACATGAAACTTAAAAACAAATGAATAAGCGGCACCTGCATTTTTATTACAATGTCCTAAATATATTAGATATATTCCGATTGCCTTAGCTACATCAATCCAATTAATTCTCTTTTTTTCAATCATACAATCACCAATCCAGCAAATTATTTATATATAGCAATTTTTCTAAATTCTATTTTTCATTTAAATTTTCAGAAATAATATACCTAGGTCTAGCCTTTGTTTCATTATACATTTTTCCAATATATTCTCCAACTATACCAATTGATAACATTTGTAGTCCACCTATAAACCATATTGAAATAGTTATAAATGTCCAACCATCAACTGTATTTCCACCTATTTTTTGTACTAATGAATATACCATTATAACAAAACTTATAAATAAAATTATAAATCCTAAAGAACATATGAATCTTAATGGCTTTACACTAAATGAAGTAATACCATCCCAAGCAAAGTTAAGCATTTTCTTTAATGGATATTTTGATTCACCAGCAAATCTTTCTGCTCTTTCATAGTATACGACATCTGTTTTATATCCAATTAAAGGAAATATTCCTCTTAAAAATAGATTAACTTCTTTATAATTTTCAAATTGTTCTAGTACTTTTTTACTTGTTAATCGATAATCAGCATGGTTAAATACTATATCAACACCCATTAATTTCATAAATTTATAAAATCCTTCTGCAGTCACTTTTTTAAAGAATGTATCCTTTTTTCTTGAACTTCTCACTCCATAAACTATTTCACAGCCATTATTATATTTTTCTAACATTTCATCTATCGCATTAATGTCATCTTGTAAATCAGCATCCATACTTATTACGACATCTGCATATTCTTTAGCGGTAAGTAATCCAGCTACTAATGCATTTTGATGTCCTCTATTTCTTGACAAAGTAATACCTGTGAATAATTTTTCTTTAGAATTAATTTCCTTAATTAATTCCCAAGTTTTATCTTTAGAACCATCATTAACATACATTACTCTACTATCTTTACCAATAATTTTTTTCGCAATCAAGTTCATCAATTTTTCTTTTAATCTTTTTGTTGTTTCCTTTAATACTTCTTCCTCATTATAACAAGGAATAACTACATATAATGTTTTCATTCTACACCTCTTCTATTATTTATAAGTAATTTCTATATCTTCTGGCAAATCATAATATTCTTTTACCCATGTTAATATATAATCATTGTTTCCAACATATGGTTGATCTCCAGAATATGTAAGATCAGAAATTTTATCTAATTCAATTTTTTCGATTTTTTTACCATTTTTTATTTCTTTTGAAGCACTGATTAATATTTCATTATTTTGTTTATTAACATAATTATTTTTATAATATCCTCTTGTTATAGTGAATAAATTGAATAATGATATAAATACAATGGATATAATAATTATAACTCTAGATTGCTTTTTGTTTATAAAATTTGCAATAGAATAAACAATAATAATATCAAACAAAATTTCAAAAACAATTACAGATCTAAGTGGATAATAAGGAGCCATAATCATTGAAGCTTGTGATAATACAGCTATTATAGTAATCCATATAAATATATATTGCTTTTTTTCATAAAAATATATTATTATTGAATATAACATTAATAATAATTGTATTGTAAATATACCCAGCACCAAAATTTTAAATATTATATTTGAAAATAAGCCATACATTAGTTCAAAATAAGTTTGATCACTAAAAATCGTTAGCAATAATGTAATCATAATTGATAAAAATGATATCTTATTAATTAAACAATCTTTCTTCCTAAAATTAATAAAACATAAATAAGTAATTGATAATAAAAATAATACTACAAAAATTTTAGAATTATGAGAAAACACATTAGTAATTAATATTGGATAGTTTCTCATAATTTTTTCAATAATTGATAGTGTGTAAAAGTCACCACTAGTAGGATGATTCATTCGAATTTTTGTACCTGGTGACATCATTAAT
>CAZXOH010000081.1:0-5087 GCA_964642345.1 uncultured Muribaculaceae bacterium
AAAATTTTTTTCACTATCTAATAAAGATAAAATTTCAAATAAATTAATGATTATTAATATATTTCTCTAATTCTTTCATTTTTTCACCTTTTAATGGTTTACATTTTTTATAGTTATTTATATCTTCCAACATTGCTTCACTCATACCTTTACATCCACCATAACCACATGCTCCACAATTATATCCGGGTAATAATTCCAAATAAATTTCTGATTTACTTGTTTTATTAATCTTTGAATCAACTATAACGATTATTAAACTTAAAATAAATGCTACTAAAGTCATAATAACAATTCCTATCATTTTTCACCTCTACACATATTACAGTTACAACATTTTTTATTTATTTTATATAATAATATTGTTAAAATAAATAATAAAATCAATACAATATATGCTATCACACTATTCTCCCAAATAATAATGCCATTATTCCTGCAGTTATAAACGCAATTGGAGCACCTTTAAATGATACTGGAATATCTTTCTTACTCATATATTCTCTTATAGTTGCAAACAAATAAATAATTAAAGTGAAGCCTAAACTACTACCTATACTATAAACTAGCATTTCTAAAAAATTAAAACCATTATTTATATTCAATAGTGTTATTCCTAATACAGCACAATTTGTTGTAATTAAAGGTAAATAAATTCCAAATGCTTTGTATAAATTTCTACTATATCTTTTAATTATCATTTCAAGTAATTGAACTAAAGAAGCAATTACTAAAATAAACATTAAAGTTTTTAAATATGTTGTTTCAGTTGGTAATAGCAAATAATTATAAAGTAAATATGTAATTATGCTTGATAATGTAACAACTATCGTAACTGCTAATCCCATCTTCAAAGCTGTATCTTCTTTTTTAGAAGTTCCTACAAAAGGACATATTCCTAAAAATTTAGTTAATACTATATTTTCAGATAATATACTAGCAATAAATAAATTAATCAGATTCATTTTTACCTCCTATATAATTAAATAAAGCCATTAAAATTCCAAGTACAATAAATGCTCCAGCAGGGCTTATCATAAATGACATTGGAATTAAGCTATTTTCTGGAAATACATTAATTATTAATTTAAAATTTGTTATTTCACTCAAAGAATCAATTAAAGTTATAGTATTATTTCCTAATATTTCTCTAAATAAAGCTATCAAAATAAGTGCGAAAGTGTAACCCATGCTTATTCCTATACTATCTTTTATACTTGTTTTAATATTACTTTTTGTAGATACAGATAATACTCTGCCTAAAACAATACAATTTACTACTATAAGAGGCAAATAAATACTTAGAGCATTATAAAGTGGATTAATATATTCTTTAAGTAAAATTTCTAATATTGTAACAAATGTACCTATTATTACAATATATACTGGTATTTTAATATTATCAGGCACTATTCTTTTCATCATACAAGATACTATTTCAGAAAATAATAAAACTATAAATACAGAAATTCCCATTAAAAAGGCATTTTCTACTTTTGTTGTTACTGCTAAAGAAGAACATAACCCAAGCATTAAAACAAATATTGGATTTTCATTTTTTACAATTTTTAAAATTTGTTTCATAATTATCACCTTTATTTAATAAAATATCTTCAAAATTATAATCTATTTCAAAACTATTAATATAATTTTTAAATGAATTTTCATCAATTAAGGTAAATCCATTTTTTAATAAATTTGTTAATATTTCATTATTAGATTCACATAATTTTTTTGCAGGCCAATTTTCAAAATGAAGTGGTTTTTCTTTTCTTTCTTTGAATTGACAATAGGTAGCATCAATTAATATATATTCAGTTTTATTTTCTTGATTTTTAAAACTTATAATTAAAAATTCATGATCAATAGTTGCACCTAAGTTTTTAATATTTACTTTAAAATTTTTAATATTTTCATTATCTAATCGACACTTAATATTATTGCTTAATATTTTACATAATCCTTCCATATTATTTACATATTTACTAACATCATTTAGTTCTTCTATTATAATTTCGTTTATTTTTTTTATTACAATATCACGATTACATTTTTTTATATTTAATATTGATTCATAAAATTCATTCATATTAACCGCCTATCAATGTTGTAACTAAATATATTAATACAGAACATATAAATGTTGTAATTGTTAAAATTATTACACTCTTAAATTTATTTTTCATTAATACCACTATCTTTCATAACGTTAATTATTAATTTTTTTAAGGCTGTACTTGTTTTTGTAGCGCCACTTACAGTATCTATTTCAGGATTATTTTTTAATTTTTCTAAATAATTATTTTTTTCTACTATACTTAAATAATCATCATTACATTCTAATATCTTATATTCTATTATTTCATTATTTTCTATTTTTACTTCTGCTTTTATATTTCCTTTAAATCCTTTTTGAGTTACTACATAAGTTGTAATATTATTTTTCGTAGTTTTTTCTATTATATTAAAATCATTGTCTATACTAGTAAAAGAATTATTAATTTTTAATATAACAGAAACTGCAATTATTAATAATAAGCTTATACTTATTATTATTTTTTTTACGTAATTTTTTTCTTTAATACCTATTTTATCTAATATAAATACAAACATATTCATAATTAAAATTGAGGTCATTACGCCTTCCGGATAACTAGTTAAGTATCTACATATTACTGTTAGTATTCCCAAACATAAGCCATATAAAATACTTCCAAATTTGGTTACAGGGCTAGTGACTGGATCTGTTGCCATAAATATTGCTCCAAACATTAATCCACCACTAAATATTTGAAATAATGGATACCATAATCCTAGACCATTAGATAATCCAATGATATATGTTAAAATAAATACAGTTGTTATATAAAAAATTGGTATTTCTATTTTTATTACTTTTTTTATTCCAAGATAAATTAAAGCTATTAAACAAAGTAAACTACTTGTTTCACCTACACTACCTGGTATTAATCCAATGAAGAAATCAAATAAATTACCATATGGTTTTACTAAAGTTTCATATGTCCCAATTCCAACTACACTATTTGATAAAGGTGTGGGATGTGTTACAGCATCTATTTCATAACTATTTAAATAGCCTCCATTATTTGCTATAACGCTTGAATAAGCTGTAAGTACAAACAAGCACCCAATTAAAGCAGGATTAAATATATTATTTCCAAAGCCACCATATAACATTTTTCCAATTACAATTCCAATAAAACAAGCAAATATTAATATTTCAATTGGTGTATTAATTGGCAATACAAGAGCAATAAATATACCTGTAAAAATACTTCCATAGCTTTGTTTTTTTACTATTTTACAATATATTTTTTCTATTATATATGTTGATAATCCACCAATTAATATAAAAATTAATGGATAAAATAAACCAATTACATTTGTTTTATTATTTATAAAAGGTATTATTCCATTTTTATAGAAAGAAAACATAATTATTGGTATTAAAGCAATAAAAAGGTTTTTGAATATTGTATTTGTGTCATTTTTTGTTCTAATAAATGGTCCCATATTTACCTCGCATTTCTTACAATTTCTCTTAAGTTTATTCTAGCTGGACATATATACGAACATAAACCACAGCCAATACATTTATTTACATTTAATTTTTTTAATTTTTCTTTATTTTCTAAATTATCTTTAATTAAAACTGGTTCTAAATTAACAGGACATATTTTTGTACATTTACCACATCTTATACAAGTTGTTTCAATAAATTTATTATCATTTACAAATAAACAACTTATGTCTGGAGTTATGAAGTTATTATTATATTCTTTTCCCATCATTGGACCACCAATTATTAAATTATCGATGTTAATTATATCTTTTATATCTGTTCCTATTTTTAATCTATAATTACCTTTTTTATCAGTATTTCCAGCTATTGTAACTATTCTAGATTCTAAATAATTTCCTTTTAATGCTTCACCTATAGCATATATAGTTGCTACATTATTAACAACAATTCCAAAGTCACTAGAATGAGTGTTTATATTTATGCTTGATATTTCTTTAACTAATCCTTTACTCCAACCTGCAGGATATATATTTTTTGTTTCATATATTGTTATATTGGGTGTTAAAAAAGGTTTAAAATAATCACTCATTTTGCTTATTTTTTTAACAGCTATTATAGTTTTAGAAATATTATTTATTTGCATTATTTGTTTTATTGAATCAATTATTTCTTTAGAATAATTTTTAACCAATGCATAATCACTAGTTCTATATGGTTCACATTCAACAGCATTTACAATTAAAGTATTAATTTTACTTTCATATTTTTTATAAGTTGGAAATCCTGCTCCTCCCATTCCTATAATTCCACTATTTTTTAATATTTTAATAAATTCATTTTTATCTATATTGCTTATATTTATTTGTTCTTTTTCATCTTTAAAATCATTTTCAATTTTTATTGTTTTTCCTGTTTCTAATATTTTTCCTGATACACTTGATATTATAGATGTATTATTTGTTGCAACTGCTAATAAAGTGTTAATTTTAACTTTTTCTCCTTTTTTTACAAGTATTTGATAATCATCTGGAATATTAAAATATAGATTTTTTGTATCTATTTTTTTTATTCCTTTTTTTATTGTTTCTTTTTTATTTTGTGGTAATTTTAATCCTTTCATATGACACCATCCTATATTTAATTATACATTTAAATAGCAAAAAATACAACTAAAAAGAACTTTGAATAGTTCGTCAAAGTTCTTATAAGCTTATTCGGAGTTTGTCATGTAGTTTATATTTTTTATTGTTTATATTCTATTATTTACCACCTTTCCTTTCGTACAATATAAGTATAAATCACAAATGTGAATTTAATATGAATAAAAAGTGAAATTTTTAAGTTTATTAAAAAAAAATTTCATTAAATGAAGTTTATAATTTTTCTATTTGTTCTTTTGATAAACCTGTTGCTTTTGATATTATTTCTATATCTATACCCAAATTTTTAAAATTGGTTGCAGTTTTATTTTGTTCAATTCCTTGAGTTATTCCTTGTTTAATACCATCTTCTTTTGCATCTGCTATTAATGTATTATATTCTA
>CAZXOH010000082.1:0-5081 GCA_964642345.1 uncultured Muribaculaceae bacterium
GCACTATCCCCCCTGTGATAGTGCAATTTTTTTATTTATATAACAATGTAAATATTATACAAAATAATAGGATTATTATTATAAAGAAATGTTTTTCTCTTTCTTTCATAACAACCACCTCCTTCTTATTCTAGAAGGAATGCACTAACACCAATTAAATATATCGTTTTATATTCTATCATATTTTTTATTATTTTCATCTATTTTTCGTTCTACAAATTCCGACAAAAATTTATAATTTAAATAAAAATTTTATTTCAAAAAAAAAAATGCAAATTAAACTTGCATTTTATTTAACTAATTCATAAGTATCAAGAGCAATCATTAACTCTTCATTTGTAGGAATTACATATACAGGTATTTTAGAATCTTCAGCACTAATTTTTCTAAATTCTCCTCTAAAGTCATTTGCCTCTAAATCTATTTTAATACCTAATGATTCTAATTTATTTAAAATATCAATTCTTGTTTGCTTAGAATTCTCTCCTAATCCAGCAGTTAAAACAATTACATCAGCACCATTTAACATATTGTTATACATAGCTACATAATTAGCAACTTTCCAAGTATACATATCTTGCGCTAAAACACATCTTTCATCTCCTGCTTTGATTCCATCTTCAACATCTCTTGAATCTGATTTACCACATATACCTTCTAAACCACTTTTTTTATTAAAAACTGTCATTACATCATCCAATGACATACCAGTTTCATCCATTATATATTGAATAACACTTGGATCTACATCTCCAGGACGAGTTCCCATCATTATTCCAGTAATTGGACTAAATCCCATAGATGTATCTACTACTTTTCCACTATCTATAGCGCAAATACTTGCTCCACTACCAATATGACAAGAAATTACTTTTAAATCATTTCTATTTAAATAATTACTAATTTCTTTATTAATAAATCTATGTGATGTTCCATGAAAACCATATTTTCTTACGCCATAGTTTGTATACCAATCATAAGGTAAAGCATACATAAAATTAACTGGTTTCATTGTTTGATGAAAAGCAGTATCAAATACAGCTACCATTGGAGTATTTGGAAAAGCTTCTTTTGATGCAGCAATACATGATAACATAGCAGGCATATGAAGTTTTGCCAATTTTTTAAATTTTTCACAAGTTGCTAAAACCTCATCATCAATAATAACACTTTCTTTGTATTTTTCTCCTCCATGTACTAATCTATGTCCAATTCCATCAATTTCAGACAAATCAGAAACAACTCCTAATTCTACTATTTCTTTTTTTATGCACTCAAGTGCTACTAAATGATTAGGTAATTCAATTTCTCTATGTAATTTTTCACCATTAATTTTTACATCATAAAAACTATTATCTAATCCTATTCTTTGGAAATAACCATTAATTAATTCCTTTTCTTCTGGTAATTCTATAACTGAAAATTTCATAGAAGAACTACCTGCATTAATTGTTAATATTTTCATTTAAATCCTTCTTTCTATAATACATAATGTTCAAATGAACAATTATGTGATTTATATTCTAATAAATCACCATCATCTGGTATACCATTAAAATAATAATACAATACTCTAGTTATACCACTATGTGTAACTAATAAAACATTTTTATCGTTGTATTTTTCTTTTATTTCTTTTAATAATGATTCAACTCTATCAAACAAATCTTTAACAGATTCTGCTTTAATATATTGAATATTTTTCTTTATATTCCAATAATCACTTATATTTATTTCTTCTCTTCTCTTTCCTTCAAATTCTCCATGATTTCTACTTCTTAATCTATCATCAACAATTAAAGGAATATTAGGAGCAGCTAACTCTGCAGTTTTTAATGCTCTTTTTCTAGGTGAAGATATTACTAAATCAATATTATTTTCTAATACTTTTTTTCTGACTGCTAAAGCTTGTTCACAACCTTTTTCATTTAAAAGTGTATCCATATTACCTTGCATCATTCCTGTAATATTTTCATTAGTTTCTCCGTGTCTAAGTACAAATATATTCATATTAATCTTTATCTACAGGTTTCATCATTGGAAATAAAACAACATCTCTTACTGATGGGACATTATATATAAGCATCATAAGTCTATCAATACCAAAACCAAGTCCAGATATAGGTGGCATACCTTGTTCCATAGCAAGTAAGAAATCTTCATCTAAATCCATAGTTTCATCATCACCTTGGGCTTTAGCTTTTAACTGATCTTCAAATGAAGCTCTTTGTTCAATTGGATTTACTAATTCTGAATATGCTTTACATAATTCTGTTCCAGCTGCTACAACTTGAAATACATCTATTCTTCTAGAATCTTCATCATTTCTTCTAGCAAGAGGTATTAATACTGCAGGATAATTATATATAATTGTTGGATCAATAATTCCTTCTCTTATTTTTCTTTTATAAACAAAATCTATTATTTGACTTAATGATTTATAGTCTTCAAGATCTTCTTTACTAAATAATCCTTTTTCAACAATTTTATTTTTTAATTCTTGTGGATCTTCAATACTTAAGAAATCAAATCCAAATATTTTTTCCATTTCTTCGCAGTAATTAATTCTATTCCAATTTTCTTTGCCAAAATCTAATATTTTTCCTTGATATTCAATTGTTGTTGTTCCAATTAATTCCATTAATAATTCTCTTATAAATTTTGTATAAAATTTTATATTGTCTTCAAAATTCCAATATGATACATACCATTCTACTTGAGTAAATTCTTGTAAATGTTCTGAATCCATTCCTTCATTTCTAAAACATTTAGCAACTTCATATACTCTATCAAATCCACCTGCTATACATTGTTTTAAATAAGTTTCAGGGGCTATTCTTAAATTACAATCTAAATCTAAAGCATTATGATGAGTATAAAATGGTTTAGCGCTTGCTCCACATACTGCAGTTTGAACAATTGGGGTTTCTACTTGTAAAAATCCATTTTCTCCTAAATATTTATGTAAAAAAGCATAAAATTTACTTCTTCCTAAAAATACTTTTCTTGATTCTTCATTTGTTATTAAATCTACATATCTTTGTCTATATTTAATTTCTGTATCAACTAATCCATGAAATTTTTCTGGTAAAGGTCTTAATGCTTTTCCTAAAAATTCAAAGCTATGTACTCTTAAAGTTTTTTCTCCTGTTTGAGTTGTAAATATTTCTCCTCTTGCACCGATGAAATCTCCAGAATCAATTTGTTTTTTGAAAAAGGCATATTTTTCTTCTCCTATTAAATCAATTTTAAATTCTAGTTGCATATCACCTTCTAAGTCCCTAATTCTAACAAAACTTAATTTTCCCATTTTTCTCATGAAAATAATTCTTCCAGCAATACTTACATTGTCTGTTCCATCTTCTAAGTTCTTTACTTCTTTTAATGTATGAGTTCTTTCGAATTTTTCAGGATATGGATTACAATAATTTTTTATTTCATTTAATTTTTCTCTTCTTACTAATTCTTGTTCTGAATATTCTTTCATTTTTTCACCTCTATATTACTTATTATGTCTTGAATTCCTTTTGAATCCTTTCTATATAATATCATAAATGCACTTATAATTACTAGCAATAATTGTATTATTCCTAAAAATAATGAAATAGTTAAATATATTTTATCATTTACTAAATAAATAAGTATTAAAGATACTATCATTTGAATTATTCCAGTTGTAATTATATTTCTTAAGAATAAATTTTTAATATTAATTTTTCCTTCGTATTTTATTCCTGTAATATACATTCCCAATGTATACCCTTTTGTAATTATTGGAATTATTATAAAATAAAATATCACTATTAAGGTATTAAATCCTAATAAAATCACACTATTTTTATCTTGACTATAGTTTATAACAGAAAATTCATTATAGTATTCACTAATACTAATTTCTTTGTTTAAAAATTGTTCTGTTATTGTTGTCATGTTTTGATTCAATTCTTTATTTTGTTTTATTGGAATTATATTTTTTACTAATAATAATATTATACCTACTAATAGTATGTCTATCATATATGCACTAAATCTTCTAAATTTCATATTTCACCTTTAAATTTTTCTAATAATTTTTTTAATTCATTAATATCATTTGTTTTGAAAATATTATTTTTTAATTCATTTGAATTAGGTATTGTTTTTAAATAGTAACTAATATGTGTCCTTATTTCTAATAATGCTTGTCTTTCAGATTTAGTTTTTATAAGTCTATTTAAGTGTTCTAATATCATATTAATTCTATCTAAAGATGTAGGTTTTTTTAATAATATATTATTTTCTAAATATTCAACTGTTTCTTTTATAAGCCAAGGATTACCTATACAACCTCTACCTATCATTACAGCATCACAATTTGTTTCATCAATCATTCTTTTTGCATCGTAACAGGTTTTTATATCACCATTTCCAATTACAGGAATTTTAACATTTTCTTTTACTTGCTTTATAATATTCCAATCCGCTTTCCCAGAATATCCTTGTGATCTTGTTCTTGCATGGACTGTAATAGCTTTTGCACCAGCTTGTTCAATTAATTTTGCTATTTGGACAGCATTTATACTATTACTATCCCAGCCACTTCTAATTTTAACTGTTACTGGAACATTTACTGATTCAACTACTGCTTTTACAATTTCATATACTTTTTCAGGATTTTTTAATAATGCACTTCCTGCTTGAGCTCTAAGTGCTACCTTAGGAACGGGACACCCCATATTTATATCTATTATGTCAGGTTTCATATTTTCTTCAATATATTTTGCAGCATAAACAAATGAATCAATATCACTACCAAATATTTGTTGACTGATTGGCCTTTCTTCTTCACTCATATAAAGCATATCAATTGTTTTTTTTGAATTATAATATATTGCTTTATCTGAAACCATTTCGGCACATATAAGTCCTGCTCCCATTTCTTTTATGATTGTTCTATATGCATTATCACATATTCCAGCCATAGGCGCTAAAACAACTTTATTTTTTATTTCGACATTTCCTATTTTCCACATAGAACCACCTAATTAATTATATAATATTTTATTGTATTTTTCAATTTATAAATAGTTGAAAAAAAAGAA
>CAZXOH010000083.1:0-5026 GCA_964642345.1 uncultured Muribaculaceae bacterium
TAAGTTGTGGAATAGGAGTATATGCAGCAGTAACATATAAAGCAAGTGATGTATTATATACATCAAGTGATGGAACTAGTATGACATTAAATGATGCCTTAAATGATTTATATAGTATTAAAAATTTAGGTACTGCTACATCAAGTGATATAATAAGTGGAAAAACAGCTGTAGTTCAAGGTAAATTAATAACTGGAACATTAAATAAATTAAGTAATGTAGTGGAAACAATTCAAAAATCTGGTACATATGCAACATCTGTTACAGGAAATTTGGTAGTGCCTAGTAATGTTACAGAAGGAATATTAATAGCAATTTTTGCAGGAGCTAACGCATCTTTTTCAAGTTATTCTATTAGTTTCGGTAGTGGTGGTGGAGCTACTAAATTATATGAGGGGACAAGAGACAATAATGGTACAAATTTAATTGTTTATAAGATAAATTGTGTTTCTAATGAAAAAATAACATACACATTTAAACATGGTTCAACAGGTGGTGGAATTTCTGTAATAAGATTATTACTTTTGTATTAAAGAATCTATAAAAATTTTTTTAATGTAAAATCTATTGTAAAGTATATTTATTATAAAAAATAAAAATGATATAATTACTATAGGTGATAAAAGATGTTTAATAAAACAAAAATAAAAGATGTAAAAGCAAGAGAAATTTTAGATTCAAGAGGAAATCCTACAATAGAAGTAGATGTAATTTTAAAAAATGGAATAATGGGTAGAGCAAGTGTACCAAGTGGTGCATCAACAGGTAGTAGAGAAGCTTTAGAACTAAGAGATAATGATTTTAGATATATGGGGAAGGGTGTATTAAAAGCAGTCAATAATGTCAATGGACCTTTAAGAAATTTAGTAATAGGAATGGATGCTTTAAATCAAAAAGAAATAGACTATGCTATGATAAAATTAGATGGAACAAAAAACAAAGAAAAATTTGGAGCAAATGCAATATTAGGAATATCAATGGCAACCTTAAAAGCAGCAGCAAAATCAAAAAATCAAGAATTATTTGAATATGTTGGTAATGGAAAAAAATTACCTAAACCAATGATGAATATTTTGAATGGTGGTGCTCATGCTGATAACAAATTAGACTTTCAAGAATTCATGATTATACCAAACGCAGAAACTATAAAAGAAAGAATAAGAATTGGTTCAGAAGTATTTCATAATTTAAAAAAAGTATTAAATGAAAAAGGATTAGCAACAGGAGTAGGTGATGAAGGTGGTTTTGCACCTGACTTAGAATCTAATAGTGAAGGTTTCGAATTGATAATTGAAGCAATAAAAAAAGCAGGATATATACCTGGAAAAGATGTTTCTTTAGCAATTGATGTAGCAGCTAGTGAATTTTATAAAGATGGTAAATATAGCCTAAAAGGAGAAAATAGAATATTAACAACAGAAGAATTAATTGAATATTATATTGAACTAACAAATAAATATCCAATAATATCAATAGAAGATCCTGTTGATGAAAATGATTGGGAAGGATTTAAATTAGTAACAGAAAAATTAGGTGATAAGATTCAATTAGTTGGCGATGATTTATTTGTTACAAATAAAGAATATTTGCAAAAAGGAATAGATTTGAAAGCAGGAAATGCAATACTATTAAAAGTAAATCAAATTGGTACAATAACTGAAACTTTAGAAACAATAGAATTAGCTAAAAAAAATAATTATAAAACAATAATATCTCATCGAAGTGGTGAAACTGAAGATACAACTATAGCATCTTTAGCAGTAGGACTTGACTTAGGTCAAATAAAAACAGGCTCAATGTCAAGAACAGATAGAATTTGTAAATATAATGAATTAATAAGAATTGAAGAAAAATTAACAAAATAAAACTTGATTTATAAAAAAAAATATATTATACTTAATTTACTGAACGTTGAAAAAGAGTAGTAATTTATTATTTTTCTATTTAGAGAAAAAGTGACTGGTGAAAACTTTTAGAAAAAATAAATGAACTTGCTTTGGAGTAAATACTGTATATAAAGTATTTCGTATATCTGCGTTAAAGATTAAAGTGTATAGTAATATCTATAAAACAAGGTGGTACCGCTTATAATGAGTCCTTGTATTTATAGATTTTTTTTTATTAGGAGGCAATATGAAATATTTATTAACTTGGATGTTAGTATTTATAATTATTTATTTATTTTACTTATTTTTTGTAATATTCAGAAAGAAAAAAATAGATAAATTTCTAGATAATGTATATGCTAACTACTTAATAAGAACTTACAAATTAGAAAAAAATAAAATAAATGTAAAAAAATTAGCACACTTAGTTGCAATATCAAATGCTTTTATAATAGCAACTACTTTTGTTATTATAAGTTTTGTTAAAAATTTTATTTTAATGATGTTGTTAGCATTTATAGTATTAATACCATTACAATTAATTGTATATAACATAATAGGAAAATATTTGAAGAGGAGTGAAAAAAATGTATAATCATTTAGAAGTAGAAAAAAAATGGCAAGAATATTGGGAGAAAAATAAAACATTTAAAACAGATGCATATGACTTTAGCAAACCTAAATTTTATGCATTAGATATGTTTCCATATCCATCAGGAGTAGGATTACATGCAGGACATCCAGAAGGATATACCGCAACAGATATTGTATCTCGTATGAAAAGAATGCAAGGATTTAATGTATTACATCCAATGGGATTTGATTCATTTGGACTTCCTGCTGAACAATTTGCAATAAAAACAGGGAATCATCCAGCAACATTCACAAATCAAAATATTGAAACATTTAAAAGTCAGTTAAAAATGTTAGGATTTAGTTATGATTGGGATAGAGAAATATCTACTAGTGACCCTAAATTTTATAAATGGACTGAATGGATTTTTAAACAATTGTTTTTAGATGGACTTGCTAAACAAATAGATATGCCAGTTAATTGGTGTGAAGAATTAGGAACTGTTTTGGCAAACGATGAAGTAATTGATGGAAAAAGTGAAAGAGGTGGATTTCCTGTTGTTAGAAAAAATATGAAACAATGGGTAATTGATATTCCTTCATATGCTGAAAAATTATTAAAAGGGTTAGATACGATAGATTGGCCAGAATCTACAAAAGAAATTCAAAAAAATTGGATTGGAAAATCAGAAGGTGTTGAAGTTGATTTTAATATTGTAGATGGTGGCAAATTTTCAATTTATACTACTTGCATAGAAACAATATATGGGATTACATTTATGGTTTTAGCGCCTGAAAATAAGTTAGTTGATGAATTGAAACCAAGAATTAAAAACTGGGATGAAGTTGAAAAATATAGAGAAGAAACAGCTAAAAAATCAGATATGGATAGAACCGAATTAAATAAAGGGAAAACAGGAATAAAGTTAGATGGAATAATGGCAATTAATCCAGTTAATAATAAAAAAGTTCCTATATTCTTAGGTGATTTTGTTTTAGCAAGTTATGGTACAGGAGCTGTTATGGCTGTTCCTGCTCATGATGAAAGAGATTATGAGTATGCAATTTATCATAATATACCTATGGTTCAAGTAATAGAAGGAAGAGATGTTAGTAATTCAGCCTTTGAAAAACAAGATTACTTAGGAAAAGGATGTAAGTTAATTAATAGTGAAGAATTTACAGGTTTAACAGTTGAAGAAGCAAAAAAAGCAATAACAGAAAAATTAGTAAATATGGGTGTTGGAAGAAAAAAAGTAAATTATAGATTGAGAGAATGGATTTTTGCTAGACAAAGATATTGGGGAGAACCAATTCCTGTAATTCATTTAGAAGATGGAAGAGATGTTGTTTTAGATGATTCTGAATTACCACTTGTTTTACCAAATCTAGAAGATTATAAAGGAAAAAATGGCAAAGCTCCATTAGAAAATGCAACCGAATGGAAAAATGTTGTTGCTGATGGTATAAAAGGTGTAAGAGAAACTAGTACAATGCCAGGTAGTGCTGGATCAAGTTGGTATTTTTTAAGATATATTGACCCACATAATGATAACGCTATAGCTGATCCTGAATTATTAAAACATTGGATGCCAGTTGATTTATATGTAGGTGGACCTGAACATGCTGTTGGACATTTATTATATTCAAGAATGTGGAATAATTATTTATATGATAAAGGTATAGTTCCAGTTGCAGAACCTTTTAAAAAATTAGTTCATCAAGGTATGATTTTAGGTTCAAATGGAATTAAAATGGGAAAAAGATTTCCTGAATTTGTTGTTAATCCAAATGATGTTGTAAAAGAATATGGCGCTGACACATTAAGACTTTATGAAATGTTTATGGGTCCATTAGAAGCTGATAAACCTTGGAATGATGATGCTGCCAATGGTTCAAGAAAATTCTTAGATCGTATTTGGAGATTATTTATGATTGAAAAAAAACAATCTGGCGAAAATAAAAAACTTGAAAAGATTTATAATCAAACTGTAAAAAAGGTTACTGAAGATTATGAATCATTAAATTTCAATACAGCTATATCACAAATGATGATTTTTATTAATGCTGTTAATAAAGAAGACATTTTTCCAATTTCTTATCAAGAGGGGTTTATTAAATTATTAAATCCAGTTTGTCCACATATTACTGAAGAAATATGGGAAGCATTAGGTCATAATAATACTATTTCTTATGAATCTTGGCCAACATATGATGAATCAAAAATAGTAGAAGAAACATTTACTATGGTAGTTCAAGTTAATGGTAAGGTTAGAGGTAAAATTGAAGTTTCATCTGATATTGATGAAGAAACAATGAAAAAAATGGCTTTAGACATTGAAAATGTAAAATTATTTATTGATAATAAGGAAATTGTTAGAATTGTAGTAATACCAAAAAAATTGGTAAATATTGTTGTAAAATAAGGCTTAGAAATTATTTAAGCCTTTTTATAATAGATTTTATTTTTTAATATGCTAATACATAAAAAATAAATAATTTGTTTTGCACAATTCCTAAAAAAATAATTGACAAACTCTTAATAAATTACTATAATTGATTTAAAT
>CAZXOH010000084.1:0-4973 GCA_964642345.1 uncultured Muribaculaceae bacterium
TTAAATCTTTTTCGATTATTCCATTTCCACTTGCCCCTGGATCTTCTCCACCATGACCAGCATCAATAACAATTTTATAGTTATTCATACATATTCCTCCTAAAAATATTTTATGAAAAATATATAAATATGTTATTGCATATTTTTCAATATTTTTTTCATACTTTTCTTCATATTATCCCTCTTATTATATTTTTTTAAGTTTACAATAATAACACAATTTTTAGAATAACACTTTAACTTATTGCGTTAAAATTTAAACACTGTTTAAACATTTGTTAAAATTTGTTTCATAATAAAAAAAATATATTGTATAATCTTAATAAGAGATGTAAAAATAAAAGTTAAAGGTATAAAACATTAATCTATTAAAACAAAAGCATTAATAAGAAATGAATTTGCAAAATGATTAATAAAATAGGCGAATTATCTAAAATGTCTGTTACAGAACTTGTTAATAATATTGATATGAGTCGAAGAACATTTTATTCCCATTACAATAGTATTGATGATATTGCTAAAGAATTTCAAAATGAAACATTAAAACTTGTTAACAATGATATAAATTTACTTCAAGATGCAGAAATGTTTATTGATAGTATTTATTCACTTTTAAAAAATAATAATGAACTCTATAACGCTATTTTAAAAGTACGTGACCCTATGATTTTTATGGAAAGATTAAATAAAATGGCAAATAATAAATTAATTTTTTAATAGTTTATTGTTTTATTATAAACAAACACATTTAATATTTTGCAATTTTCTCATTTACATCTTTATCTACATATATCAAAATTAAATTTATTTAGCATTATACTATTTTCAAACCAAAAACACGTTTATTAAAAAACGTGCATTTACAATAAGAATTCAGATTTTATTCATATATTCTTATACATTTTTAAAATTATAAAGACATTTGACAATTATTTTCAATAATTTCATATCCTACTTTTTCATATGCTTTTTTTCGTTTTAAAAACATATTTCTAATCATTGAAAAATTATCATCAACATAATCATAAACTATAATCTCTTTTTTATTTGCATTTTTTCTATGAAGTCTTCCTGTATATTGTACAATTCTATTTACACTTGATATAGGCATAGTCAAAAATAATACCTCTAATGTTGAATCATCAAAACCTTCACCAATACATGAACTCGTAGCAATTATTATTTTATTTTCATTATTTTCTTTTATATTAAAATTTAATTCATCATATTTTTTTAGCACTTTTTTACCTAATCCACCTCTATATACAATAATATTTTCAGTAATTTTTGATAACATTTCATATAAATATTCTAAATGATCAATTCTTTCAGTTAAAACTAATAAATTTTTGCCATTTTTAAACTCTTTTTCAACATCTTTTACAACTGCTTCATTTCTAATAACATCTTTCGAAATCAAATCATATATTTCATTAACTTTATAATCAGAAACATTTTTATTAACAAAATTCAAATGGACACTTCTACTATAAACCTTCATCGATAAATTTAATTTTTTATTATATTCTTTCATATCAACCCTATATCTAATATCACCACATTGCATTTTAATAATTGGGGTATGCCCATTTTCTTTTTCTGGAGTTGCAGATACTCCATAAACATATTTAGCATTCATCATGTTTAATGCTGCTTCATAAGTATAAGCAGATGAATGATGACATTCATCTATAATTATCATTCCATAATTTTTAACAACATCATTAAATTTACCATTATTATAAATAGTTTTAATACTTGCTACATCAATTTTATTTGTTAAAGTATTTTTATTATCACCAATTTGTCCTACCTCTTCAACATTCATAAATTCTTTTATTCTTTCTTTCCATTGTTTTAAAAGTGCTAAATTAAACGTAACTATTAGAGTATTAACATTTCTTTCATCAATTAGTTTACAACATATAACTGTTTTACCAAAACCAGTAGGTGCTTCAAGTATTCCATTTTCATATTTCAACATTTCGCTTAATGCAACATTTTGTTCTTCTCTTAATTTTCCATTGAATTTAATATTTATTTTTTTACCTTCATTTCTCTTATCAATAATATTCATTTTTATATTATTTTGATTGCATAAATCAGATAAATATTCAAATTTACCTCTAGGAATCATTAAATATTTTTCATTTTCCTTGCTACAATCAATTACCATTGGAACATTATGAACGGAAATCCTCATCCTTTGTTTTTTGAAAAATTCTGGATTAGCAAACGTTGCAAGTCTTCTAAAGCAATTTTTAACCGCAGAACTCAAATTAGTCTTATCAATATAAATCATGTTATCTAATATAATATCGATACTTTGAGGAAAATCAAAATTATTTTTTTTCTTATTTTTCATTTCTTTTTTTATTTCTACATATTCGTTGCCAATATCTATTGTATTTTCGGATAATACACTTATTACACTAAATACATCATCATTATTCATCTTTTTAATATTATTTAAATAACTATATTGATCATCATAGGCAATAAAACTTCTATTTAAAAAAACAGTATTATTATATTTCATAGGCTCATTTTGAAATGGAAGAGCAATCAAATTACCATAACCACCTTTAGGTATAGTGTCTTGATTTGGAAACATTCTATCAAAAGAATCAATTTTTAAATTATCACAAATTTCCATTGTTTTGGATAATAATAAACTTCCCATCTTTCTTGCAGTTATTGCTTTAATATTTTTTTCAAAAAAAATCCACACATGAATACCATGACCAGACCTACTTCTTTCAATAGAAATAGGTACATTATACTTATCACATACACTTGCAAATGCCAATACATCTTCTTTAATATCATTATCGTTATTTTTATTATCAAAATCAAAAGCCAAAAAATAACAAGTTTCATCTTCTAACATAGGATAAATTCCAATTGGATTATTATTAAACAAATGATTTCTAATTACATCTTTGTCTATTGGTTTATCAACCCAATACTGGCAATTTTTACATTTTTTTCTCATAGTTTTATTACAAACATTTTTATTCCATTCATTTGCGCATTTAGGTATATAATATTTCTTGCTTGGATCATTTTTATCAATAGAAAGATATGGATAAATACTATCTCTACCTTTAAAATAATTCATAAAAATATTTATTTTTTCTTCATCAGTAAATTTAGCTATAGCATTATTATCATCATTAAGTAATTTCTTTAATTCATTAATTTCATTAATTATTTTTTTTGCCTCAATTGTTTTTTTATTTATAATCTCAATTATCTCATTTCTATGCATATAACACCTCTTAAAATTAATAATTTAATTATATTATACAATATTTATGAAATTCATCAAAATAGATATATAATCATTTTATCATCATTTTTTAGCCAAACTAAAACACGGATAAACTCAAAGTTTTCCGTGCTTTTATATATGTTTGCTCCAAATTTTTGGAGTTTCTTTTTATATGGCAGGGGTAGCAGGAGTTGAACCCACATCAGCGGTTTTGGAGACCGTTATTCTACCATTGAACTATACCCCTAATGTTCCAACAAAAAGATTATAACATATTAATTATTATTTTTCAATACAATAACATAATTTTTATATTTTTATATTTTAATATGCAAAAAGTTGAAAATAATTTGTAAAAAACCGAACAAAATTTCTTGACAAATATGACTAGGGGGGGTATGATGTATATAGAAAGTAGGAATTGTGTGATGGATAAAAAAAATATAATTTTAATATTTTTAGTGTTATTTTGTTCAACAATAATAATTTGTGGCTATTTTATTTACGATAGTAGTAGAAAAGTAGATAATAAAGATACTAATGATGAATTATCTGAAAGAGACAATAGAAATCAAAGTATTAATCAAAATATAAATAATAAATATGAAAATGGAACAGCAATTTACTATAATCCAGTAAGTGGTGAAGTGTGTACAGATTATGTAGAAAGTAATAGTTTAAATGAAAATAAAACAGGGTGTATGAAGTGGTATACATTTAATGATACTGAAGGAACTGATACAGTAAATTTGATCTTAGATCATAATACAACTGCAACATTATCTTGGAATACAGATGGAAATGGTGGAACAAATGTTACTTATGAAGAAAGTGATATAAAAACAGAAGTAGATAAATTAGTAAGTGTTTCAAAATGGGTAAATACTCCAAGACTAATAAGTGCTGAAGAAATAGCCCAAATTACAGGATATCCAAGTTGGAATCAAGATTGCTTTTTTTTAGATAGTAATAGTACAACTATGATAGCAACAAGACAAGGAGCAAGTAAATACGCATGGTTATATGATTATACAAATAAATGTACAAGTTATGGATGTAATGTAGCGGATAGTAGTAATGAAGGATATTGGACATCAACAACAGAAGGAACAGCTGGTTCAGATCATTTTGTAGGTGCTGTGATTGCGAATAGTCTTTTGAATTTTATCTATGCATCTGATCCCACCACCGGTATCCGTCCTGTCATAACAATATCTAAATCAAAATTATTTTAATATTAAAAAAATAATGTTAATAGCATTATTTTTTTAAATTAAATAATAAATTTTGTCGGAATTTGTAGAACGAAAAAAAGATGAAAATAATAAAAAATATGATAGAATATAAAACGATATATTTAATTGGTGTTAGTGCATTCCTTCTAGAATAAGAAGGAGGTGGTTGTTATGAAAGAAAGAGAAAAACATTTCTTTATAATAATAATCCTATTATTTTGTATAATATTTACATTGTTATATAAATAAAAAAATTGCACTATCACAGGGGGATAGTGTACTCCAAAAAAATTTGGAATGTATCTAACTCTTTCAACAATTAGATATATCCTTTTTTATTGTATGAGTAATAACTCATCTATATACATAATATCATTTTAATTCTAATTTTTCAATAAATTTTATATAATTTTTATATTTTACTTTGAAAAAAGTTGTATAAAATTTATAAAAAACCGAACAAA
>CAZXOH010000085.1:0-4812 GCA_964642345.1 uncultured Muribaculaceae bacterium
GAATCACATTGGTTAACAAATAGTGGAGTTAAACATAATCAACTTGAAAAGGAATTATCTAAATATTTGAATGTTAAAAATATTAAATTATTTTGTAATGGTCACATGGCATTATATACTGCACTTAAAGCTCTTGATTTAAAAGGAGAAGTTATAACAACACCATTTAGTTTTGCATCAACTACACATGCAATAGTTCAAAATGGTTTAACACCAGTATTTTGTGATATAAATAGAGATGATTACACAATAGATGTTAATAAAATAGAATCATTGATTACCGATAAAACCTGTGCAATAGTTCCAGTTCATGTGTATGGAAATATATGTGATGTTGACAAAATAGAAGCAATAGCAAAAAAATATAATTTAAAAGTAATATACGATGCAGCACACGCATTTGGAGTAAAATATAAAGGCGAATCTGTATTAAATTATGGTGATATTTCAATGTTAAGCTTTCATGCAACAAAAGTATTTAATACTATTGAGGGTGGAGCATTAGTTTATAATAATTCAAGTTATTCTGATAAATTAAATCAATTAAAGAATTTTGGAATAATTGATGAAGAAAATGTTGATTATATAGGAATGAATTGTAAAATGAATGAATTTCAAGCAGCGATGGGATTGTGTAATTTAAGGCACATTGATTCTGAAATAGTAAAAAGAAAGTTAATTGTAGAAAGATATATTGAAAATTTAAAAAATGTTAAAGGAATTAAACTAAATAAAATTCAAGAAAATGTAATTTCAAATTATGCATATTTTCCTATAGTCGTTGAAAATGAATATGGATTAACAAGAAATGAATTATTTGACTTGTTGGCAAAAAATGACATCTGTGCAAGAAAATATTTTTATCCTTTAATTAACGATTACGGTTGCTATAATAAAAAATATGATTCAAATGATACACCAATTGCTAAAGATATGGCGGATCGAGTAATTACTTTGCCACTATATGCAGATTTGTCATTAGAAATTGTTGACCAAATATGTAGTATTATTAAAAACAAATAAATGAAGATGATTTCTTCATTTTTATTTTATCTTGTATTTATTGATTTAAATTAATATAAATGATACAATTGATGTAGCAATTAGTATAAAAAAGGAGTAAGCAGTATGAATAATTTGGATGAAATTTCATTGGATGAATTAAAAAAAGTTCAATTAGAAATACTTGATTATGTTTCAAATTTTTGTGAAAAAAATCAAATCAATTATTGGTTAGATTGTGGAACATTATTAGGAGCAGTAAGACATAGTGGATATATTCCTTGGGATGATGATATTGATATTGGAATGCTAAGAGATGACTATGATAAATTTATTGAATTATTTAATAAACAAAATAATAAATATAAAGTTTATTCAATTGAAAATAACAAAAAATTTAATTATCCTTATGCAAAAGTATTAGATACTACAACTGTATTATATGAACCTGATATGAAATATGGGAAAAAATCATGTATAAATATTGATATATTTGTATATGATAATGCATCTGACAATGATAAAAAATTAGAAAGGATGTTTAAAAAAAGGAATTTTCTTTTAATATGCAATGTTGTTAAAAAATCCCCATATTTTGCAACTAAATGTAATTTTATTCAAAAAATATTACGATATGTCGGTTATTATGTATTTAAACTATTACCTATAGGATTTTTTTCAAAACTAATAATAAATAATTCAAAAAAATATAAAAATTATGAAACAAGAAGAGTTGGAAATTTTACTTCATATTCAAAAGTTGTTGCTGAAAAAGAAATATTTTCTTCTTTTATTAAAATGTCATTTGAAGGAAAAAAATATAATGCTCCAATTGGATATGATAAATGGTTAAAATTATTTTATAAAGATTATATGCAATTACCACCATTAGAAAAAAGAAAATCAACACATAAATTTGTTGCATTTAAGAAAAAAAGTGAGTAATATGAGTGATTATATATTTTTATTTGATTTAGATTCAACCATTACTAAAAAAGAAATTTTACCAACAATTTCGGAAGAAATAGGAAAATTAAGTGAAATGAGAGAATTAACCGAAGCAACAATGAGAGGTGAAATTCCATTTAAAACTAGTTTTTTAAATAGAGTTAAAATATTAAGTGATATTAATGTTTCTAAAGTATCAGATATGGTTGCTGAAATACCTCTTAATAATGAAATTTCAAAATTTATAAAAAACAATCATGAAAGATGTTATATTGTTACTGGAAATTTAGATGTATGGATAAGTAAACTAATGGAAAAATTGAATATTAAAAATAATGTGTATTGTTCAAAAGCATTAGTAAAAAATGATATAATTGATGATGTAATAAATGTTGCTGATAAAGAATTAATTGCCAAGCAGTTTGTTAAACCAATTGTTGTTATAGGTGATGGAAGTAATGATGTTGGTATGGCAAGAATTGCTGATATTTCTATTGGATTTGGTGGAGTTAGAGATATTGCACCAGAATTAAAAAAAATAATTGATTATGAATTTTATGATGATAAATTATGTGCAGAGTTTTTAAAAACTCTATTATAGGAGGATTTTATGGATAAATTTGTTATAGGAGTTTTAGGTGGTATGGGAACATATGCAACAATTAATTTATTTAAACAATATGCAGATGTTTTTCCTGCAGAAAAAGAATGGGAACGTCCTAGAATTATTATTGATAATAGATGTACTATGCCAAGTAGAGTTCGTGCTTTCCTATATAAAGAGAATGTAGAACAATTAGTTAATGAAATGACTGATTCAATGCAAAATCTTATTAATTCGGGTTGTTCAAAAATAATATTAGCATGCAATACATCTCATTTATTTTTAAATGATATTTATAAGAAAGTTCCAAAATTAGAAGATAGAGTAATAAATATAATAGATAATTGTGTTGATAAAATAGAAAAAGATAAAATTAAAAGCATTTTTTTACTTGGTTCTGAAGGAACAATAGAATCCAAAATATATCAAAAAGCTTTAAGTGAAAAAAATATTGATTGCATTGTTCCTAATGAAGATGAGTATATACTTTTAAGAGAATGTATTGAAGCAGTAAAACAAGAGAAATATACAGAAGAAGTAAAATATATTTTTTTAGATTTAATTAATAGATATGACACTTGTATTTTAGGATGTACTGAATTACCTATTTTATTTGAAAAATATAAAAAATATGTAACTTGTAAAAATGTATATGATCCTTTATTAATTGGATTACAAAAACTAAAGGAGGAATTTGATAATGAGTAAAATTTTAACTTTTGGTGTATATGATTATTTTCATATTGGTCATTTAAGATTATTTAAACAATGTAAACAATATGCAGATTATTTAATTGTTGCTGTTCAAGATGGTGATTATATATTAAAATTTAAACCTGATGCTAAGATTTTTTATACAACAGAAGAAAGAGTTGAAATACTAGAATCTTTAAAAATTGTTGATAAGGTTGTAGTTTATGATACAGTTGGAATATCAGCATTGGAAAAAATTGATTTTGATGTTTTAGCGCTAGGGGAAGACCATATTGGAGAAAGATTTGATGTAGTTGAAAAATGGTGCTTAGAAAATGGAAAAGAAGTTGTTAGGTTAAAAAGAACTCCAAATATTTGTTCATCTGAAATAAAAAAAACATTAACAAAAAAACTTTAGTAATGTGAGGTGTTTAAATGAATAAAATAATAAATAAATTTTTAAGAATTTTATATAGAAAAAATACTAGAAAATACATAGAACTTCAATTCCAAAATATGATGGGATATAAACCAGATTTAGATAATCCTAAAACATTTAATGAAAAAATTAATTGGATCAAACTTAATTATTATAATGAATTATATGAAAAATGTGCCGATAAAATTGAGGTAAGAAGTTATGTAACTGAAAAAGGATTATCTAATATATTAACTAAATTATATGGTACATTTGATAATGTTGAAGAAATTGATTTTGAAAAATTACCTAATAAATTTGTTTTAAAAACTACTCATAGTTGTGGTGGCGTAGTAGTGGTTAAAGATAAAAACACAATTGATAAAAATGAAATATATAAAATATTGAATAAAAGTTTAAAAACAAATTTGTACAATAATGGTAGAGAATGGCAATATAAAAATTTAAAACCAAGAATTCTTGCTGAAGAATTAATTGAAACTAATAATAAAGAATTGACTGATTACAAATTTTTTTGTTTTAATGGAAAAGTAGAATATATTTATATTGCATATGGTTCAGAATCTGAAAAAGATTATTGTATTGATTTTTATGATAAGAATTGGAATTATATAAATGTTAAGAAAAAAGGACACAAAAATTATGGTCCAATTGAAAAGCCAAAAGGACTTGATGAAATGATAAAAATTTCGGAAATATTATCAAATGATTTTGCTCATGTTAGAGTTGACTTATATTGTGAAAATAATAAAATATATTTTGGTGAATTAACGTTTACTACTGGATCTGGTTATAGTGCTTTTATTCCTAATGAATTTGATTATGAATTAGGTTCAAAATTTGATATTAATAATTTAAAATAAATATATAATATTTAAACAAATTTAGACTTGAAAATTAGTATTACATTTTTTAGAATTTAATAGTATTATAAACAATATTGAAAGATAGTGGAAGAAAAAGAAGACATACAAATTGTGGTGAAGTCTTCTTTTTCATGTCTTGAATCCTTTCATATGAATTTGTACATTATTTTATACTATAACGCAAAAAGCGAACAAAATTTCTATCTGGGAATTTGTCAACCTTTTAGACAACTTTTATGGAGGGTATCAGCTTTAGCTGA
>CAZXOH010000086.1:0-4707 GCA_964642345.1 uncultured Muribaculaceae bacterium
TCATCAATATACTTATACTTTTTTATCTTTGCTACATACGAAATATTAAATAGTAAATCTTGTCCTTTTTTCTTATTTTCTTCGTATTTTAAATTACTTTTAGTAATTACCTCTTTTAAATATATTTTATTCCATGGAACATTTCCGATTCTATGACAAAATTCTCCTTGCAAATATTTTTTAACTCCATCACAAGTTATAAATGCACCTTCCTTATATTTTTTAGATATCAAATCATGCATATATTCATCATAGTTCATTACTTTTGCATTAAATACTAATAATTCAAAATCATCTTTCTCTATTTCTGGAATAATTTTTTCAAAAAAATCATCAGAATACCAATCATCGGCATCAGCAAATGCTATATATTTTCCGTTTGCTATTTTTAAACCTTCATTTCTAGTATCCCCAACACCAGTATTAGGTTTATCAATAGCAATAATATTTTTATATTTTTTAGCATATCCTTCTATTACTTCAAATGTTTTATCTTTCGAACCATCATTTAAAATAATAAATTCATAATTTTTATATTTTTGAGAAACTATTGATTCAATTAATTTGCCAATTGTTTTTTCAGCATTATATGCAGGACATATAATTGATAACAATACATTATTTTTCATTCTTCACATCCTTAAATAAATCTTTAATAATATTAATTAAATTTTTCAATTCATTACTTCTATAATAAGAAACTAATACTATTATACCATATATTATAAAGCATAGTAGTCCTTTTATAATTAAATTAAAAATATTCAAATCAAATTCAATTTTATTAAATATAAATATTGTAATTAAACTTGTTATACTAATAATAATAATTTTTTTTATTTGACTTATATAATATTTTTTAACAGATTTTCTAAATATATATTTATAAACTATTAAAGGTTTACTCCATAATATAACCAAAACATAACTAATAAATGTTCCTAATAGAATTCCTAACAAACCAAAATAATTTGCTAAAACAATGGAAAATATCAAATTTACAATAACTTGAATTATTGGAATATATCTATCAATATAATATTGACCTGCCGCATCTTTTACTATATTAATTGGTATTAGCATACAATAACAGTAATAATTTAAACAAATCATAATCATTGTTAAATTATCAACAATATATTCTTTACCTAACCATATTTGAATAAAAGGTGTTAAAAGATTTAGAAAACATACTGTTACAAAACCACATATTAGAAAACTTAAAAAATCTAATATACTAAAAACTCTTTCTTGTGAATCATTATCTGATGAAGCAATTAAATTTCCAAAACTTGAAGTAACACCACTTAAAAAAGTTGTAATAAAATTTCTTGCTACCGATACAATAGCTAAATAATTAGAATAAACACCTACTGTTGTAATATTAACTAATGCTGATATTAATATATTATCAGTACTATTCAAAAAATAATTCCCTATTTTATGAAAAAACATTCCTTTTACATTTATTTTAATTTTTTCTACTTCTTCTTTTTCTAATTTTTCATCACAATTAAAATTAATTTCTCCATATTTTTTTGTAATATAAATGTTAATTAATAATCTTTCTACAAATTTACAAATTAATAAAATTAAAAGATAAACCACATAATTTTTAGTTATTAACAAAAAAATAGTTTGAAGTCCATATAATAAAAATATAAATATTGTTCTTAATTTACTTAATTCAAAATATTTTTGATCAGCATATAATAATGCATCTTTATAAGAAATAAAATAAGTAATAACTGTATTCAACAAATATAAAAAATATATTAAATACATATTATCTAAAGTATATCCTTTTACAATTAAGTTTAAAAATAACATTATTATAAGTCCAATTATAAAAATAACTATTCCAATCCATTTATATACTTTTTTATAAAAACTCATTATTCTACTTATTTTTTCTGTATTTTTTTCTTGTATTGGTTTATACAAACTGAAATTTATTGCAGTTCCTATTCCTAGTTCTGCAACTGATAAAACACTTAATATATTAGTAAATAATCCATCTAAACCAATACATTCTTTTCCTAATATTTGAATAAATACTGTTCTCGTAACAAATGTCATAATTGTCGTTGAAACTAATATTAAAACATTAGATAAAGAATTATATAACGATGATTTTAGTCTCATTTTACACTTCCTTATATAAATTAATTATATCATTAATTTTATTATTATTATTAATTTTTTTATTAATAAAATTAATTCTTTTATTAATTAATTTATTAACTTTTTCTATATTTCCAACTTCTACAATAAAACCTGTTTCTTTACTAACTTGTTCACTACATCCACCAGTATTATAAGTAATTACTGGTGTTCCACAAGCAATTGCTTCCAAATTAACAGTTGGATAATTATCTTCATATGTAAGATTCAAAAACCAAGTTGCAACAGAATATATTTTAACTAATTCTAATTGATTTTCAGTTCTCTCTATTCCAATAATATTTTTATTTAATGATTTAATTTGTTTTTTATTTAAACCAACTAAAACTATAACAAAATCATCACTGATTTTATTAGATAATTTTATAAAATCATTTAAGCCCTTTCTTTCTTCCCAAATACTTGCCACTCCCAAAAGTATTTTTTTATTTTCAGGAATATTATATTTTTGTTTTATATTTAAATCAATTGTTGGTTTAAATAAATTTAGATTAATTCCATTGTTAATAGTTACCACATCATAATCTTTAAAAAATGATTTTTTTACTAATTTATTTAACCAATCTGATGGAGTAATAATTGTTAAATTATTTAAATTAGAAAATAATTCTTTTTTTTCTATATAATTTTTATATGATCTATCAAAAAATAAACTAATTGGATATTTCTTTTTATTTGGACATTTATAACATTGTTTTTGCCATTTTTTACAATTAACTAAATCAAAATATGGACAATGTCCAGTAAATGGCCAACAATCGTGAAATGTCCAAAATATCTTACCTTTGTATTCATTTTTCAAATATTTAAAAAATACTTTATAATTTATATAATATCCATGAATATTGTGTAAATGTATTATATCAGGATTTTCTTTTTTTAATCTTTTTACTAATTTTTTTGTTTTAAAATATGAACCATGTCCTTGCATATCAAAAACAGTTGTTAAAAAAACATGATAACAAAATGAGAAAAAACCACCAATTTTTTCACATTTTAAGTCTTTATAACCTTTTCTTCTTCCATAAAATGAAATAGTCTCAAATCCTTCTTTATTTGCTGCTCTTTGAATGTCACCCATTATCTTTCCAGTTGAACCATTACATACTGTGTTAATTTGAGCTAATTTCATATATTTCTCCCATAAATTATATTTACTAATTTATTAATAATAACTGCTAAAAAAACATTTACAACTATTGTTATCACAAAAACGAAATCAGAATGAACTCCTAAATTGTAAATATATTTAAATAAAAAAATGTGTAATAGATATAATGGGTAAGATATTTTACTAAAAAAAATAAAAATTTGTGAATTTAATTTAATTCTTGTTAATAATGTTATAATTAATAAAATAAAAATTATTGGTATTATAAATTGCAGCCATCTCACGTTACTTATAAATCCAGTTACTTGAAACCCAACCATTATTAATATAATTAACCCTAAAGGTATTAAAAATTTACTAAAATTATTATTAATTATTTTGTATATAGTTTCTTTATATTCTGCTATTACTAGACCTAAAGGAAAACATATTGAAGTATTATACCAATAAGGACTTTTCTTCAAATATAAACAAACCAAAATATACGGAATAAAAGATAAACACATTATAAAATTTTTTGCTTTATCATTTTCAATATATTTATATACAATATAAAACAAGAAATAATAATATAATATTATACATGTATACCAATCATTTTGTGTTGCAACAACAACACTTTTAGAAATTAAAAGAATAATTATTCTAGAAATAATAAAAATAATAACAATTTTAAAAATTCTATTTTTTAAGAAATTTTTTAAATAATTATTGTTTTTTTTATATCTATTTAATAAACCAAATCCTGAAACAAATAAAAATATAGACACTCCTAAAAAACCAATATTACCAAAAATAATTTTAAAAACACTACTATGTTTCATGTTTGTTGCAAAATGATGGAAAATAACTGTAATTATTGCAATTCCTTTTAATGTGTTAGTACTATTGATATCTAACCAATTATTACTATTTCTTTTCTTCAATGAAAAAAATATTAAAATTACAAAAGAAATTAACATTATATAGCAAAAGAATAAATTTTCAAAATCATATTTCATGTTTTCACCTACTTCAATATTTTTTGTTTAATTAAATTATCATAAATTCTATATATATTTGTTAATAAAGGAAATTTTCTTTTATTAGCTTTTAATACTTTATACGATTCTTTAAAATTTTTATAATATCCTTGTAAACCATTTGTGCTTGCTCCACCTGTTCTCATTTTTACAAAACAAGTATCAACATATTTTAATTTAATTTTGTCATTAATAATTCTATACATAAAATCTAAATCAGCAGCTATTTTATAATTCAAATTATAATTGCCATATTTATTATATATTTCTTTTTTTAAATATAATGTTGGATGTGGAGGATGCCATCCTTTTTTTAATGTTACTTCTTTTGATTTGAAGTTTCTTTTTACTTTTGTAAAATTATCGTTCATTAATACTAAATTTGAATAA
>CAZXOH010000087.1:0-4622 GCA_964642345.1 uncultured Muribaculaceae bacterium
TACTTACACTTCTACTGAATCTCATGGTATTAATGGTATTATAAGAAAATTCACTGATATTTATATGGCAATTTTCCAAGTAGAAAAAAAATATTCAAAAAAAGAAATCCTTGAATTTTATGTAAATACTTATAATTTAGGTAGTGGTGCTTATGGTGTTGAACAAGCAAGTCAAACATACTTTGGAAAATCAGCAAAAGATTTAAATTTAGCTGAAGCTGCATTAATTGCTGGATTATTCCAAGCACCTTCGGCTTATAATCCTTACACAAATCCAGATTTAGCAGAACAAAGAAGAAATACAGTTTTATATTTAATGAAAAGACATGGTTACATTAATGATGAAGAATATAAAATTGCTAAAGCTATTTCTGTTGAAGATATGTTAAGTAATAATGAAGTTGCAAGTGGAAATCAATGGCAAGCTTTCATTGATACTGTTGTAGCAGAAGTTATTGAAGACACAAAAAGTTCTGAAAATCCAAATGGATTAGATCCTGCTGTTGTACCAATGGAAATATATACAACAATGGATCCAGATAAACAAAGTTTAATAAATGGAATTATGAATGGAGAAACATATAATTGGCCAAATTCTGTTGCTGAAGCAGGAATTGCTGTTACAGATGTAAAAACAGGAGCTATTTTAGCAGTTGGTGCTGGACGTGACAAATACAAAAAAGGCGAAAGAACATTTAATACAGCAACACAAAATACAAGGCAAATAGGTTCTACTTCAAAACCATTATTTGACTATGGTCCTGGTATTGAATACGAAAATTGGTCAACTTATACACTATTCTCAGATGAACCACATTCTTATTCAAACGGAGTTGGTGTTAGTAACTGGGATAGAGGATATAATGGATTGATGACGATGAGAACAGCTTTAAGTCAATCAAGAAATATTCCAGCTTTAAAAGCTTTCCAATCAAATAAAAATTCAAATATTCAAAAATTTACAACAAATCTTGGACTACATCCTGATATTGAAGGAAATATTATTCATGAAGCACATGCAATTGGTGGATATTCTGGAGAAACTCCTCTTACTATGGCTGCTGCTTATGCTGCATTTAGCAATGGAGGATATTATATTGAACCATATAGTTATACAAAAATAGTATTTAAAGATAGTGGTGAAACAATTGAAACAAAGCCTAAGAAAGAAAGAGTAATGAGTGAAGAAACAGCATATATGATGACATCACTATTACAAAGTTCTGCTATAGGAGGATTATATAATAACTATAATATTGGTGGTGCTACATACGGTGCTAAAACAGGAACATCAAACTTTGATGATGCAACTATTGCAGCTTGGAATTTTGGTTCAGATGCAGTTAATGATTTATGGGTAACAGGTATATCTCCTGATTATGCTATCTCTGTTTGGTATGGATATTTAAAAATAAATAAAGATTATGTTAGTAATTCTTATACAAGTTATCACAGATCATTATTCCAATCAGTAGCACGTGGTGTATTTAAACAAGGAAGTAATTGGACTAAACCTGATAGCGTAGTTGAAGTTGAAGTTGAATATGAAACTTGGCCAGCTAAATTACCTAGTGAATATACTCCTGATAATTTAAAAGTTACAGAATTATTTAAAAAAGGAACTGAACCTACTGAAGTATCTGATAGATTTAGTAAACTAGATAGTGTTACTAATCTAAAGGGTATTATCAAAGATAACAAATTAACTTTATCATGGACAGGAATTACTGCAAGCGCTATTGATGATACCAAAATAAATGAATTATTTTCTTCTTTATTTGAAAATGAAGGCTATAAAAATAACGCAATTCAAGCAAGAAAAAATTACAATAATTCTAATATTGGAAAATTAGTTTATAAAGTATATTCTAAAGATTCTAGTGGAAATTTAAGTTTAATTAAAGAAACAAGCGATACTACAGTTACAATAGAAGTTACTTCTAGTTCGCCAACAAAATATGTTGTAATTGCTAGCTACACAATATTTACTGCAAATGCTAGTGATGGTACTGAAATAGATGTTGATATTAATATAAAACCTGATATAAAAGTTACTTTGAAAAGTGATACTATGCAATTATCTGTTGGAGATACTTACACAAAACCAACTGATTATTCAACAATTATGACTGTATTAGATGGTACTGTAGATGTTACTAAAAAAGCTAAAATAACAGAATCTTATAGTAAAAATGGAAATGAAGTAACAAGTATAAATACTTCAAGTGCAGGTGAATATAAAATAACTTATACCATTGTTTATAATGGTGTAACTACAACAAAGAGTAGAACTCTTAAAATAACAGAATAAAAGTGAAGAAAAATCTTCACTTTTTACATATGCTTTTTAATTTACAGTTTTCACAATTAGGATTTATAGCCTTACAATAATACCTACCAAACAATACTAATTGATGATGTGTTTTATTTATTTTATCTTTTGGAATTATTTGATATAATTCTCTTTCAATTTTTAATACGTCTTTTGTTTTAACTAAGCCTAATCTATTAGCTACTCTAGTAATATGAGTATCTACTGCTATATATGGTTCATTATATAAAGTACTTAAAACTAAATTAGTTGTTTTTCTACCAACACCTGGTAAATTTTCTAAATATTTTCTATCATTCGGAACATAACCAATTTCTAATATTTTTTTTGCTATTTCAATTATATTATTTGCCTTCTTATTATATGTTCCAATTGGTTTTATAATTGATTTTATTTCATTAATATCTGCTTCACTTAATTTTTTTAATGAATCATATTTTTTAAATAAAATTTTGGTTACTTCATTAACTCTTTTATCAGTTGTTTGTGCTGACAACATTACCGCTATTAAAAGTTCATAATCTAAATTATAGTTTAATTCACATTTAGGATTAGGTATTAATTCATCTAAATATTCAAATATTTTATTCGTCTTCAAGCCAATTATAATCTAATAATTCTTTCTTTTCGAATTTTCTATTTTTAAATTCTGTATCATTTTTAATTTTATCTTCTCTTGATTTAATACCTTTTTTATTCCATTCAAATAATATTTTATCAATATAATTCAATTTATAAACACCATTATATACTGCTTCATCTAAAGCCATTAAAATTAATTCATCAGAATAATTTAAATCTTGCCAACCTCCTATTATTGCATATTCCATTGGTGATAATGTTCTACCAAATTTTTCTTCAAATTTATCATAAATAGTACTTACTTGTTTTTCTTCTTTTTCACTTATAACTAAATGTGATAATTTTATATATAATTCATCTAAATTTATATTTTCTGTAATAACTCCATCTATTTTTTTATTATCTAATTTTAATATATCTTTAGTTATCAAAGATTCAAATAAATTCATTACTTCTTCTAAATTAAATTCTAATTCAGTTGATATTTTTTTAGGATTAAATGTTATATCACGATCATTAATTATATATATTAGTAATATTAATTCATCAGATGTTAATTTTAATTTTTTATAGTTAGATAATAATAATTTAGGAACTAATAAATCATTGTTTTTAATTATGTTAATTACTTTTTCTTTCATATACATCACCTATCATTTCATAAATTAATTCTTTATTTTTTGTTTTATTTATTTCTTTTTCTATTCTTTTATTACTAATTGTTTTTAATAATTTTTTGTTTTTATTAATACTATTTATTATATCATCATTTAAAGAAAAATTTAAATCTATTTTAAATCTTAATGCTCTTATTATTCTTAATGGATCTTCGTTAAAACTGATGTCAGCATTTTTAACAGTTCTAATTATTTTATTATCTAAATCATATTTAGCATTTAATTTATCAATATAGTTTCCATTTAAATCAATACATAATGTATTAATTATAAAATCTCTTCTTTTTAAATCTTCTTCTAATGTACTAACATATTCAATTTCTGGAAATCTATTTTTATTATATGTATCTTTTCTGTATGTTGTTATTTCAAATTTATTATCTATTATTAAAGAACCATAACCATTATTCTTTGTTACATTAAAGTTTTTTTGAATAATGTCGGGTGTCATATTGGTACATATATCAATATCATAACTTGTGATATTCAAATATTTATCTCTTGGGTAACCACCAACAATATAGGCTTCATAACCTAACATATTTATTTTTTTTAATATTTCTAAAGCTTCTTTGTACATATAATCACCATCTATATAATAGCACATTTATATTTTTTTACAAATAATTTAGTTTATTAAACATTCTTTTTTTTATTTCAAGAATATATAATACTAGATAGTAATGAGAGGTGATTTTACGAAAAATTTTGTTCCTAATCTTCTTATAGAATTATTAAGTATTAGTATGGTTTTTAGTATTATCTTAATGGCTTTGGTTCAAAAACTAAAATCATTTAAGTGCATAACAAAGTCTTGTCATGTAATGTTTATGAATATTTTTTTAGCGTTTATTTTAGGTATACCCTTTTGTATTACATTTTACGATATTAAATGGATTGATGGATGTTGGGTAGCTTTATTTAGTTTTATTGGTGCTTCTGCTATATATTCTGCTCTAAAGAAACAAAATCTTATTAATTACAATCCAACTTCAATAGATGATAACATAACTATTTCTAAGGAAAATGAA
>CAZXOH010000088.1:0-4493 GCA_964642345.1 uncultured Muribaculaceae bacterium
TAGAATATAATACATTAATAGCTGATGCAAAAGAAGATGGTATTAAACAAGGAATAACTCAAGGAATTGAGCAAGGTTCTTTAAATAAAAGCATTGAAGTAGCAAAAAAAATGCTTGAAAAAAATTTACCAATAGAAACCATTATGGAAATCACCTCTTTATCAAAAGAACAAATAGAAAAATTATAAATTCCATTTCAAATAATGGTTTTTTTTATAAAAAAAATATAGTATAATTAATAAGGTGATATGAGTGAAACGAATAATTAATTATAGTATTATTTTAATATTAATAGATCAAATAATAAAAATAGCAGTATCAAACATGAATAATATAGTAATAATTAAAAATTTTTTAAATTTAACATACGTAGAAAATACTGGAGCAGCTTTTTCTATATTAGAAAGTAAAAGAATATTTTTGATTATAATTGGAATTGTAGCTCTTTATCTAATTTATAAATTTTTAATAAAAAATAAAAAATTAACAACATTAGAAATATTAATATACTCATTATTAATAGGAGGTATAATAGGAAATTTAATAGATAGAGTAATATATGGTTATGTAATAGACTACTTAGAATTTATTTTATTTAATCATTATATGCCAATATTTAATTTTGCTGATATCTGTATTGTAATAGGAACAACTTTGTTCTTATTTAAAACAATAAAGGAGGAAAAAAAGTGCAACATATAGTCGAAAAAACAGGAGATAGAATAGATAATTATTTGGCTAATATAACAGAATTAAGTAGAAACAAAATAGCTAAAATGATAAAAGAAAAAAAAATATTAGTTAATAACAAAGAAATAAAAAATAGTTATATCTTAAAAGAAAAAGATTTAATTGAAATGGAAGAATATGTCGAAGAAGAATTAAATTTGGAACCTGAAAAAATGGATTTGGACATTGTATATGAAGATGATGATGTAATTGTTGTAAATAAAGCAAATGGAGTTGTTGTTCATCCAGCTATAGGTAATACCAAACATACATTAGTAAATGGATTATTATATCATTCAAAAGAATTAAGTAACATTAATGGTGAGTTTAGACCAGGTATAGTTCATAGAATAGATGCATATACAACAGGATTATTAATGGTTGCAAAAAACAATTATGCACATGAATTTTTAGCTCATCAATTGGAAGAAAAAACAACAACAAGAAAATATGTTGCATTAGTTTGGGGCGTAATAAATACCGATACAGGAACAATTGATGCACCAATTGGTAGAGATTTAAATGATAGAAAAAAAATGACAGTAACAGATATTAATGCGAAAGATGCTATAACTCATTTTAAAGTTATAGAAAGATATAGCGCAACTACATTAATTGAATTAAAATTAGAAACAGGTAGAACACATCAAATAAGAGTTCATATGAATTATATAGGATATCCAGTAGTAAATGATCCTGTTTATGGAAGAAGAAAATTAATTGATGAAACTGGACAATGTTTACATGCAAAAACTTTAGGATTTATTCATCCTAAAACTAAAGAATATATGGAATTTGATAGTGAATTACCAACTTGTTTTACAAATATTTTAAATAAATTTAAAGATTCATAAAATATATAAATAAACTTAAAATAGAGGCATAGATATTAAAAACCCAATAAGGAATTAATATTTTAGCAAATTTTTCATTTAATGATTTAGTTTCTACATATAAAAGTAAAGAAGTAATTAAAATTAAAATACAATCAATAAGACCTAAAAGTGGATTTTTAAGGCAAAAGAATACTCCTAAATATAATTGATTGAATATATAATTAATAAATAAAATAATATTAAAATTTTTTATATCTTTAAATTTATATTCGATATATATTTTATAAATAACTAAAGAAATTAATAAATAAAGTATTGTCCAAAAAATTCCATATAATGGTTTTGGGAGTGCGAACCAAGGTAAATTTAAAGTATTAAAATAAGATAAACAATTTTTAAATAACAAAGTACTTAAAAACCAAGGAACAACCAAAATAATGTAAAGTAAAAATTTTTTCATAAAATCACCCTTTACATATATTATGTCCCGTATTAAAATATTATTCACAGGAGGTATTACTATGGAAGAAATAATTATAAATAAAAATGACGAAATAGTAATGAAATTACTTCATTATTTTGTTGCTGAAGAAGGATATAATCCAATTATACTACATGGTGCTAAAGATGAAATATGGTTAGAAAAATTAGATTCAAACTATCAAATAGTAAGAATAGTGTCTAATTATATTCATAATACTGAACAATTAGACTTTGATTTATATAGAACAAAACAAATAGCAAAAAAAATAAAAAAGAAAACATTTTCATTTAATATGAATATATTAAGCTTATTTGTTAATTTAGGAGATAACGTTAATGTTGAAAACTATAATCATATTAATAATATTGATTGCGCTAATATAAAATATTTGAAAGACTTAAAAAACTATAATTTTATAATTGAAGAATTTCCTGATATAACAAAAGAAACTAAATTTAAAGAAAAAGGAATAGATTTATTTTTAAAAATAACAAATGACATAAATCAAAGAAATGAATTAGAAAATGAGAAAAATGAAGAAATATTTAAACCAAAAAAACCAATAATTACATATATATTAATAGCTGTAAATATTTTAATTTTTGTAATATCTAAATTAGATATAAGTATAATTTATGATTTATTTTTAATTAAAAATAAAGAAATTTATAGAATAATTACGTGTGCTTTCACACATTATAATTTATTTCATTTATTATTTAATATGTATGCATTATATATTGTTGGACAACAAATCGAAAGCTTTTTTGGTAAATATAAATATTTATTAATTTATTTTGGAAGCATTATAACATCTAGTTTGTTATCTTTAACATTTATGTCAGATAATGGAGCTTCTTTAGGTGCCAGTGGGGCTATTTTTGGATTATTTGGTTCACTATTATATTTTGGTTATCATTATCGTTTATATTTAGGAAATGTTTTAAAATCTCAAATAATACCATTAATATTATTTAACCTTTTTTTAGGATTTATGAATAGTAATATTGATAATGCTGCACATATTGGTGGATTAATAGGTGGGTTTTTAATTTCTATGATTGTTGGTATCAAATATAAAACAAAAAAAGAAGAAAAAATTAATGGTATTATAATATATTCATTAATAACAATATTTTTAATTTACACTTCGTATTTTATAAAATAAGATATTTCTTTTATCTTATTTTTTTGATATAATGAACATAGGAGGAAGTTATGAAAAAGTTTTTAAAAAAAATACCTTTATGGGTTAAAATTATAGTACCAATTATTTTAATATTGATTATTGTTTTGATATTAAATTTAACTTTGTCAAATAAAAATATTGAAAAGAAAATAGAACAAAAGAAAAAACAAGCAAGTGAAATAACAACAAAAGAAGAATGTGAAAAAGAAGGCTTTTATTGGTGGAGTAAAACAAATACTTGTAATACTGAACAAGCAAAATTAACAATTATTGATGAAAATTCTAAAACAAGACCAATTGCTGTTATGATAAACAATCATTCACAGGCTAGACCATATCATTCAGGATTAAATGAAGCTAATATTGTTTATGAAATAATTGTTGAAGGTGGAATAACACGTTTGATGGCTGTATTTAAAGATACTAATACTGCTAGAATAGGTTCAGTTAGAAGTAGTAGACATTATTTCTTAGATTATGCATTAGAAAATGATGCTATCTATGTTCATTTTGGTTGGAGTCCACAAGCTCAAAGTGATATAAATTCATTAGGTATAAACAATATAAATGGTTTATATGATTCTGGATTTTGGCGAGATACAAGTTTACCAGTCGATTATGAACATACAGCACTTACAAATATAGAAAATATTAAAAATGTTATTGCTTATAGAGGATATAGAACAGATTATGAATCAGATGATGTAAAAAGTGAACAAGTTTTAAAATACAGTGTTGATGAAGTAGATTTGAGTGGTAAAGAAGATAGTATTATTGCTAACAACATATCTATTCCATATTCTAGTTATATGACTAGTTCATACACGTATGATGCAAATAATAAATATTATTTAAGATTTGCAAATGGGGTAGCACATACAGACTATGTTACTAAAGAACAATATCATTTTAAAAATATTATTGTAATTAATGTAGAAAATTATACTATTGATAATTATGGAAGACAAAGTTTAAATAATATTGGAACTGGTACTGGATATTTTATAACTGATGGTTATGCACGACCAATTACTTGGGAAAAAACATCAAGAAGTTCTAAAACAATTTACAGATATTTAGATAATAATGAAATTATTGTAAATGATGGTAATACATTTATTCAAATTCAACCAATAACAAAAATAACTACAATTTCAGAATAAGGCATAGTCCTTATTTTTTTTTAATGTAAAATAAAAAAAATCTTTATAAATATATACTCAAATATAAGAAAATATGATATAATGTATTAGTC
>CAZXOH010000089.1:0-4490 GCA_964642345.1 uncultured Muribaculaceae bacterium
ATTATCTGAAAAATGTTTAGAATTATATGAAAAAATAGTTGATTCTAAATTATTGATAAGAAAAATTAATATTGCTGCTTGTAATATAACATCTGAACTAGAATCAGAAAAACAAACTGTATATAAACAATTAAATTTATTTAACAATATAAATGAAATAAATAAAAATATAAAAGAAAAAGAAGAAACCAAAGAAGAGCTGAAATTAAATAAAACAATGTTAAAAATAAAAGAAAAATATGGAAAAAATTCCATATTAAAAGCAATGGACTTAGAAGAAGGAGCTACAACAATTGAAAGAAATAAACAAATAGGAGGTCATAAGGGATGAAATATGATGATATAATAAATTTACCACATTATGAGCCTAAATATCATCAAAGAATGACCATAAATCAACGTGTAGCCCAATTTTTACCTTTTTCCGCACTAACAGGATATGCTGAGCAAATAAATGAATCATCAAGAATAACTGAAAAAAAAGTAGAATTATTTAATGATAAAAAAGAAAAAATAAACTATTCTTTAATCAAAATAAATGAAAAACAAATAAAAAAAATTAAAATAACATATTTTGTTTCTGAAATAAAAAAAGATGGTGGTAAATATATTACTAAAATAGTTGATATAAAAAAAATAGATTTTATTAATAAATATATTAAATTAACAGATAATGAAAAAATTGCTTTTGATGAAATTATAGAAATAGGAGAAATAAATGTATAAAAAAATATATATTGAAATTACAAATAATTGCAATTTAAAATGTGATTTTTGTATAAAAAATACAAGAAAAGTAGAATATATTGAAATAGAAAAATTTGAAAAATTATTAAATAAAATTAATGGCTATACTAATTATTTATATTTTCATATTTTAGGTGAACCCTTAATGCATCCCAAAATTAATGAATTAATAGATATGGCTTCTCAAAAATATAAAATAAATATAACTACAAATGGTTATTTGATTGATAAAATAAAAAATAATAAAAATATTCGTCAATTAAATATATCACTACATAGTTATAATGAAAAATATGGAATAAGTTTAGATGAATATTTGAATAAAATCTTTGAAATAGTAGATATTTTAAAACAATATACTTATATTTCATATAGAATTTGGGTAAAATCAAAATATAGTACCGAAATAATTAAGAAATTGAATGAAAAATATAAAACAAATTTAACATTTGATAATATTAAAAATAATACATCACTTGTAAAAAATATTTTTATCAGTAAAATTAATGAATTTGTTTGGCCTAATTTAGATAATAAATTTGAAAACAAATATGGTAAATGTTATGCATTAAAAGATCATATTGGTATATTAGTTGATGGAACAATAGTTCCGTGTTGTTTAGATACAAAAGGAATAATTAAATTAGGGAATATTTACGAAGACAAATTAAAAAAAATAATTGAATCAAAAAAATATAAAAATATGTTAACTGGATTTAAAGAAAATAAAAAAATAGAAAGACTTTGTCAAAAATGCGGTTTTCTAAAATGAAAGTCAAAAAAAGTTGATTTTTGTATTTTACTATGATATTATTTATATAGAAAATACAGGAGGATACAAAATGAGAAGAAGTTCAAATAAAAATTCAATTATTATTTCTTGTTTAATTGTTGCAATTGTAGCTATGTCAGTAGGTTATGCTGCTTTAGCAGAACAATTAACAATTAATGGTACAGCAGGAACAGGAAATGCTAGTTGGTCAATTGTTTTTGAAAGTATAACAAAAAACAATGCTTTATCAACTACAGGTGTTAATGAAATAAGTGAACCAACAGCAAGTGGAACAAGTGCGACATTTAATGTAACATTAGATAAACCAGGTTCTAAAATTGTTTATGATGTTGTAATTAAAAATGGTGGAACAATAGATGCTGTTTATGAAGGAATGTCTGGAATAGATGAAGCAAATGAATCTGAACCAACTGAAATACAATATAAAATTGAAAAAACTGATTCAGATATTGATTTATTACATAACGAAACAGATACATATAGGATTACAATTGAATGGCCATCATCATCTACTGCAACAAACAAAGATACAACAAGTAAACAAGCAACTATTCATTTTGATTATGCACAAAAAACTGAGTAACTTTGTTTAAGAAAGAATAAGAAGAATGATATATTCGTATTAATAAAATATTTTATATTCATTGATTTTGCTTATTCTTTTTTTTATGAATATTAAAAAAACAAGAAAAAGCGGTGTTGAAAATATGAAAAAAATTGACTATCGAATTCTATTAATATACATATTAATATTATTTCATTTAATCTTTACAAATATATTTGGATATAAATATTTTGGAAACATAACTAATATAATTTTAATTCCATTGTTTTGGATAATATTATTTATGTTTAGCTTTTATTTTTTTAAAGAAGATAAACAAAGAATTCATTCAAAAACTATAAAAGAACAATCAGTATTTATTATAATTCTAATATATTTAATAATATATTTTATACAAGGATTATTCTTTGGATATACAAAAAATCCTTATGATAGAAGTTTCTATGGAATTATATTAAATATATGGTCTTATATATCAATAATTTTTTATCAAGAATATGTAAGAAATATTCTATCTAAAAATAGTTGGAAAATATTAACAGTAATTTTATTTGTATTAATTGATATAAATTTATATTCTTTTTTAAATATTAATGACTCAATTACTTTATTTAAACAAATATCATCAATTTTAATTCCATCAATTGCTACAAATATCTTATTAGTTTATTTAACTATTAACTGTGGTTTTGTTTCTTGTTTACTATATAGAATTCCTATTTCTTTAACAACTTACATATTACCTATATTCCCAGATTTAAATTGGTTATTTATTTCAGTAGAACAAATTATTTTACCATTTATTGTTTATTTAGAAATTAGAAATATTGATACTAATAAAGTTCAACAAAGAAAGAATAAAATATCTATATTTTTAATTGGAATATTGTTATTATTTATTTTATTTACAACAGGATTATTTAAATATAAACCAATTTCAGTAATGTCAAATAGTATGTTACCTTTAATAAAAAAAGGAGATATAGTTATTTTAGAAGAAAAATCAATTGAAGAATTAAATAATTTAAAAAAATATGATATAATATGTTATAGATTAGGAAATACAATAGTAATTCATAGAATAGTTGCTATTGAAAAACAAAATTATGATATTTTATATACTACAAAAGGTGATAATAATAAAATTTCTGATAAAGAAAAAGTTAACCCTGAACAAATAATTGGAATTTATAAGTTTAAAATACCATATATAGGTTATCCAAGTGTATGGTTAAATGAATTTTTTAATAAAAACCAAAATTTAGTAGAAACAGGAAAGTGATACAATGAAAAAAAGAAAATTGAAATTGATTACGAAAATTTTATTAATATTTATTATTATATTTTGCCTTACAACTTCTTTATTTCTTTTATATTTATATTGTAATAAAAATAATGAACTTGTTTATGCATACAATTTAGATCAAAACATCAATTATTCTGTTGATTTATTTGATAATAATTTTATTGATAATGCTGATTCTAATAATGTATATATTTCAGAATTAGTAAAAAAGATTAATATAAATTATAATTTTGATTATTCAGCAACTAAAGATGCTAAATTAAAATTTAAATATAAAATTATAGGTATGATTAATAGTACTTATACTGGCTCAAACGAAAATAATCAAGGTTCAATATGGTCAAAAGAATACATTCTTTTAGACGAAATAACAAAAGAAACTGATTCAAAGAATGTATTTGTAAATCAAGATTTAGTTTTAGATTTTCAAAAATATAAAGAAGAAGTAGAATCCTTTAAGAAAAATTTTGGTGTATCAATATCTACTGAAATGAAAATTAAATTTATTGTTAATATAATAGGAACTGTTAATGGTAAAGAATTTAATAAAGAAGAAATAATGAATTTATCATTTCCATTAGGAGTTAAAGCATTTTCAATTACTGAAGATTATAATAAAAATATTAATGATAAAATTGTAACAAAAGTTGATTCAAACCAATTTAGTTTTGTTAATATACCAACTATATTGTCTTTATTAATAATTTCAATATCTTTATTTATTATATTTTATAAAAAAATATTTAAATTTGAAGAAAAAAATAATTACATGAAACAAATAAATAAAATATTAAAAAAATATGGAAATATAATAATTGAAATTACTACTCCAATTAATATTAATGATTATGAAATAATTGAAGTAAAAAATATTGAAGAAATGGTTGATCTAGAAGAAGAATTAAGAATACCAATTAATTTTTATGAACATATTCCTAATTATTATGGAGAATTTACATTGATTCATAATAATATTGTTTATAGATATATAATAAAAGAAAAATAAATTGAGGTGATTAAAATGAAAAAAAGAATTATAAGTGCGATAATTGCGTTAGCAATATTCATTCCAATTTTTA
>CAZXOH010000090.1:0-4409 GCA_964642345.1 uncultured Muribaculaceae bacterium
CACCTTTTTATTATGTAATAATTATATCAAATTTCTTTGCGAATAATATTTACTCTTTTTCACTGATTTAATTTCATTTTTTTATTAATAATCTATTCCCAACCTAATTTTATGTGAAATCCTATTCCAAAATGAACATCAATATTTATTAATGTATATGAATAACTTTCATTTGAAAAAGAACCAATAACAGGAATATCTATAGAATAATTAGTATCAGTCGAAAGACATTTAGGAATTACTACTGTATCTCCAAGTGTATGTACCCATCCTGATTCGTTAGGATCAAATGGATATTCGTGCGTAAATTCTTTTGTAAGACCTGCAAGAACATTAATACCTGCTTCTCCACTAACGCTAGTGTATGTTTTTTTATCTTTTATTCTCCACGAAATATCTTAATATCCACCAATTCCAAATTCAGTATTTAAAATTGTACCTCCTAATGATCCTCCTCTTCCATATCCTACTTCGAACACAAAATTATCTACTATTCCTTTTACAAAACCTGTAACATCTTTTACAACAGTATCTACAACTTTTTTTACAGTTTTTGTAATCGCCTTTCCTATTTTCTTAAATATCTTTGGCCAACTACCATTAGAATCAATCATATTAATTGGATTATTATTTGCTATATGATTATCAACATTTGAAACATCATTGTCATTTTCATCAGTTATAGATAATATTAATCCTCGTGAATCATATGTATATTTTGCTACAAAGTTATAATCGCTATCAAGTATACCAATAATATCCTCTTGATTATTTTTTCAACAATAATAGATGTTCCTGTCTACTTTACAAGAAAAAAAGACATTAATTTGTCTTATATATTATTAATTGATCTTCCAACAATTTAATTTCATCATTGTTTTTTAATATTGTATTATAGTCAATTTTTAAATCATTGGCTATGGTTGCTAAAGTATCTCCTTCTTTTGTTACATAATATTTGTAATTTTTAGATGGAATAATTAATTCTTGATTTGGATAAATATAATCTTCTTTATTTAATCCATTTACCATTAATAATAAATCTTCATTTAATCCATTTGCTTGTGCTATCGAATATATAGTATCTCCTTTTTTAACACTATATATAGTAAATCTATCATCTGTTACAGGAATAATTAAGAAACTACCTGGCATTAAGCTAACATCATTTTTAATTCCATTTATTTTTTTTAAATTTTCAATACTAGTATTAAGCATTTTAGCAATTGTTTCTAAAGTATCATTAACTTGTACTTGATAAACACGATACATAAAATCACCTCTATATTAATATATGAAAAAATAAGAACTTTGTTCTTATTTGCTATAAACATAAAAATTTAAATTTTTATTAAATTCTAATTCATTATATTTTAATAATGTTCTAATGCCTATTAAATCATTAAAATATTTAATTTCTTTATTATCTTTAAAAAATATATATTCATTACTACATTTAACAGAATTAATATCAGTTGTTGTAAATAAATATGTAATAATATCTTTATTTTGAACATTTACTTTATACACTTTATAGACATTATTAACTTTTTGATAAAGAAGATAATATCCTGATAATTCATTTCCATTTACTTTAAATAAATTATAGCCAGAAATTTCAATGTTTTTGTCGGTAGTATACTCATCAAATGTAATGTTTTCATTAATTGCTTTGTATGCATTTTCTGTAACAAATTCACCATTTTGATATATTTTAATTCCTTTTTCATTTCCAATATAATAAACTATTTTATTTTTTATATCTATTTTATATTGTTTTTTATTAGTTTTATCAAATAAATATACTTCATCATTTATGACTCCTTGAATATATGAATCAAATGAAATTGTATAATCAGAAATAATTTTTTCAATCTTAGAATTTTCTAAATTAACTAATTTAAATTCATTAAATTCATAATCTTTATCATAGTCAGCACTCAAATAATATTTGCTAACTTGGACTGAAATAGGACGACTATATTTTTCTTTTTCAAATATTTCTATTTTTTTATATTTAGAATTTTTACTAACAACATATATTCCTTTATAGTAATCAACTGCAATATATTTATTTTCTAATAAATTGTTGTAAACATAAAAGTTATTTGTTTTCTTAATTATATTAGTATCATCTTTATAAATTTCAAAATCTATATTGTTTTCTGCAAAGTTATCAACTTCAGGGTCATTATTTTTAATACTATTATAATAATAATAAACATCATCTTTTTTACATATCATATCCGTAATAAATTCATTTTTAGCCAATAAAGGTAAAATACATTTATAATTTGAATTAGAAAAATATTTTATTTTTTTTATAATTCCAGTGGCTCTACTATAAATATTGTATGTTTGAAAACTAAATGTTTCATTATCGACTTTAATTTCAAAATAATAGTTATTTTTTTCTTTTTCAATATTTTGAGTTAGTACTTCTTTTATTTCAAATTTTTTTTCATCATTTAATGTATATTCATATGTATGTCCTTTATCTAAATATCTGAATGCAACTTGAAATCCAAAATACAATATAAATAAAACTATAAGTAACATAAATATTTTTTTCATTTTGCACCTACTTAATATATAGTTGAATTTCCAATAATTAATTTTAAATATATTGTCATTAAATATTCACTTGGAAATAAAGCTACTAATTTTTCTTTTTTATAAAAATACAATTTTTTTATTATTAATCTTTTATTAATTAATTTTGTTAAGTCAGCTTCTTTAATAAATCCCTGAACATCTATTATTTCACTTGTTTCTTTAAATTTTTTTATAACCATTTTATTAAATTTAGGAATATTATATATAAGGGAATTATCTAATTCAAATATTTCTGCAAGATGTTCTAACATTTTAAGATAATCTTGTTCCCAATTTTTTGAATCAATTATTTTTTTATATACACCCACTTCAAGCATTTTATTTTCTATTATTTTTTCAACTTCTTTTTTAAATTCATCATAATGTTTTAAATAACTATTTCTAATTGCTCCTTTTTTAAATGTATATATATTTCCATCTAATTTTTTAAATTTTTTCATTGTATCATTATAACCAATACGAATTGCTCTTCTTGCTATTTTATGATCAAATATTAGAAATGATCCAATATCATTATTAGGAGAAATATAAGTTATTGGAATTTCTTTATTTTTTATTTTTCTTTTAATTCCTACTTCATTAAGATCAATTGCTATTACTTCTGTTGCTCCCATATCGACCGCTAAATTAATTGGCAAATTGTCATACATTCCACCATCTATATATTCAGAATTATCAATTTTTTTCTTTGAAAATGCTGGAAAACAAGATGCTGAAGCTACTAAATAATCATATAATTGATTTTCTTTTATTTCTTTTTTTCTTAGTAATATTGGTTTTAAGCCTTTACTTTTTACTGTTACAATTCCCATATCAATTGGAGATTCATATATTTTTTTTATACTAATAGCTTTTGAAAGCGTTTTTTTTAGATTATTTGTTTTCATACCACCATTCATAATAGCGCTCAAATATTTTTTGTATATTTCTTTTTTAGTTATATTTTTATCTATTTTTTCATCTACAACATCACTAAAAGATAATTTTCTCCAAAAATAAAGTGCTTTATAGTAATTATTTTGAACCATGAGTGCTGCATTTAATGCTCCAACACTAGTTCCTGTTACAATATCATATTTTAATTTAAGTTTTCTTAAAGCTTTCCATACACCAATTTGGTATGCTCCTTTAGAGCCACCTCCAGATAATACTATAGCTCTCATTTTCTCACCCCACATCATTATATCAAATTTTTTCTTTTTTTTCTATCATAGGTGAATGGCTAACACAATTTCATATACCTAACATAAACTATATTGAATATAAAAGAAGGGGTGGATTATATGTGTAATAATAATGGAAACTCTAATTGTGTTGCTGACATTTTAAAAGTAATTTGTATTTTACAACAAAATGCAGAATGTAGTGATGCTTGTTTAGATACATGTGACAGAGGATTCTTAGGTTGTGGAACTACTACAATAGGATGCAATACTAGACCAGTAATGTTATATACTTGTTGTGGTAATGGAACACCATGGAAGATGCCAACAACTAAAGAGTTTAATTCTTCATGTGATGGAACAGACAATACATCTTGTGCATTTAGAATTGAAAAAATAGATGATAATTGTGCGACATTTAGAGTTTTAGCGCCTAATACTGATAGTAGTTCTATTTATCCTTTTGTATCAACTAATAGTTTCTTTACTATGAATTTAAATTGTTGTTGCTGCATTAGATGTTTAAATGATACATATGTTGAATGTATTTAAAAAGACTTTCAAATAAGTCTTTTTTCTATGTTTGTTTAAAACTAAAATAATTTTGATTTAGGTATTGTTATAACTGGG